>DATAUY010000268.1:0-3549 GCA_036268025.1 Candidatus Sulfotelmatobacter sp.
CAATGGAACCGCCTGCTCGGTGCCGCGGACGACATCAAGAGTTTCCTGGAAGAGAACAAGGCCAAGCTGAAGTTGAAAGAGTAGTTAGCGCACTGCCCGGTATATCTGCCGCACGCGCCACGACTGTTCCCGCATGAGGGCGGCGTGAATTTGCCTTCTGCTGCCCGAATCGGCAGTTCCCAAATCCGCATTAGACTTTGCCCTGGGGCAGCGGATTACTGGTTCTCGCGCTCAACAAATCACTCGGCGTACCGATGAACTTCAAGGAAGCTTGTCGGACCCATGCTCCGCTGGAATCGCCAATTTTGCCAAACCGTATTTGTCGGCGCCCTCGTATCGACGATTTTTGTGCCGAAGCCGGCAGCCGCGCAGCAGCTCTCTGAGCCAGTCTCAAACCGCAAACTCAATATTGTCTATTGGACTGTCCTCGGCACGGCGTCGGCCGCAGTCGCCTTCGATGCCTACACCACTGTCGCGTCCATCGGTCCGGGCAAGCGGTGCAATGTTGAGGTTGAGTCTCCCGCGCTCTACGGCCGAATCCCCACACCCGCCCGTACCATCGCCGTCATGGGAGCGCAATTAGGCAGCGCAATTTTTCTATCGCGACAACTTCGCCACTCACGCGATAAGAATATGCGCCATCTAACTTTGTTTCTGGCAGCCGCGAATGGCGTCCATTTCGCAGGCGCAATCCACAACGAACGCGTCTGCCGGTGATTGCGAGCGCCTGAATCAACCCTGCACCCAGGCATCCATATTTTCGAGGCAAATCCCCAGCCCACTCGCGGTATACCATGGAAACGTGAATCTCCCGGTCAACCCGCCGCTGCTGCCGATGCTCGCCAAGCGCGTCGAAGAACTTCCAGCGGGAGACGAATGGATTTTCGAGCCAAAGTGGGACGGCTTCCGCGCCTTGGTTTTTCGTGACGGCGACGAAATCTTCATCCAAAGCCGCGACGAAAAACCGCTGAACCGCTATTTTCCTGAACTGATAGAGCCATTGCAGTCTGCGCTTCCTTTGCGCTGTGTTCTCGACGGCGAGATTGTCATTGTGCAGAACAATGAACTCCATTTCGACTCGCTTCAGCTTCGACTTCACCCGGCCGCATCACGGGTAAAACTTTTATCGGGGCAAATTCCAGCGTCATTCGTCTTTTTCGATCTGCTATGCGTCGGTGATCGTGATCTTTGTACCGAGTCTTTCCGGACTCGCCGGCGCGAGCTTGAATCTCTCCTCGCTTCCGCTCCGCCACCGATCCATCTGACGCCGGCGACGCTCGACCGCAGCGTGGCCGCTGACTGGTTTCGCCGCTTCGAAGGCGCGGGCCTTGACGGTGTCATCGCGAAATCACTTTCAGGGACATACGAGTCCGACAAGCGCGTCATGCTGAAGATCAAGCACGAGCGAGACTGCGATTGTGTCGTGGCTGGATTTCGCTGGCACAAGAAGGGAAATCGCGATCTCGTCGGCTCATTGCTGTTGGGCCTCTTCGACGATGCCGGAGCATTGCAACACGTTGGCGTCTGCGCCAGCTTCAGCACTGCGAAGCGCCGCGAACTGGTGGAGTTTCTCGCGCCCTATCGTGAACATGCCCTGGCGAAGCATCCGTGGAGACATTGGGCCGAGGCAATGGCTGAGCATGAGGACGGCGTGAAACGAATGCCTGGCGGCCAAAGCCGCTGGAGTCAGGGGAAGGATCTCTCCTGGGAACCGCTACGACCCGAACTGGTGTTGGAGGTCGCGTACGACCACATGCAGGGAGATCGGTTTCGTCATACAGCTCAATTTCGCCGCTGGCGGACCGATAAAAAGCCGACCGACTGCACGTACGCTCAACTCGAGGTTGTCCCGCCACAGGAACTGGCGGCAATCTTCCCTCATGGCCGGTGAATTGACCGCAGTACTGGATTTAAGAGGTTTTTGGGTGGCGCAGCGGTTCACCGCTGCGATAACTGCATTGTTCTTAGTTTGGCTTTAGCCGCTGAGCTGCATCGACGCCATAAGAGAGTATTCAGCAAATGTTTAGCCCCCGGCCTTCCTCTTCCTGCTCCGTTCCCGCCACTCCCGCGTCGGATCATCATCTGGGTCGGGATTTTCCTGCGCGGGTCGAATTTCCTCCGGAACATGGCGCAAGTTCACTCGGATGCGAGTCCATGTCGACGATCTTCCGCGCATCGAGTCGACCAACATGTCATCGACCGCCAAGTGTTCAGCCGCTTGTGCGTGTCTCTCCTTCCATCGCTCCAGCCCGGCCAGCGCCGCAGCCTTATCCGGAGAATTCGCAACCGTAATGAGCGGCATCTTTGCCCGCGGTTTCTTCGGCGTTGCGTTCCTGCCCCCTGACCTGGCCCGCGAAGGCATCACCCGGGAAGCTTCGCCCTCCGTCCTGCGAAAATGCGGCGGCCAGGGCGCGTCCTTTAAGCCCGCGGCTTCGTCTCTTGCCGCCAAATCAAGCAGCTTTTCCAGCGAGCCGGGTGCGGCATCGATCTCTGCGTGCGGATCCCCGATCTTCGCGAATCGCGCCGGTACGGTGAACAATGTGAATTCCGCAGGATCGCAAGCAGGAACTTCCTCCCACGTAAGCGGCGTGGATACTCGGGCATCCGGTAGCGGCCTCACCGAGTACGCCGAACACGTCGTCCGGTCTTTTGCGTTCTGGTTGTAATCCAGAAACACGCCGTGGCGTTCTTCCTTCCACCACTTGGAACTCGCCAGTGTCGGCGCACGCCGTTCTACCTCTCGCGACAATGCGACTGCCGCGCGCCTAACCTCGGTGAACGTCCATCTCGGTTCAATGCGCACATTCACGTGCATTCCGCGAGAGCCGCTGGTTTTGGGCCATCCGCGGAGGCCGAGTTCCTCAAGAAGCGCCTTTACTTCCAAAGCCACGCCTCGCACATCGTCCCAACTCACGCCGGGAATCGGATCGAGGTCAACGCGCAATTCGTCCGGATGATCGAGGTTCTCCGACCGCACCGCGTGCGGGTGCAGTTCGATGCAGCCCAGGTTTACGATCCAGGCCAGTCCGGCAGCGTCGTTAACGACGATTTCTTCGGCAGTGCGGCCGGAAGGGAAGGAGAGTGTGACCGTTCTCAGCCAGTCGGGACGCTGCTCCGGCGCGCGTTTCTGATAAAACGCTTCGCCCTCCGCCCCATTCACAAAGCGCTTCAAAACGATCGGACGGTCCCGAATTCCCGCTAGCGCGCCTGGCGCGACCGAAAGGTAATAGCGGACAAGGTCCAGCTTCGAGATCTTCGCCTCGGAAAAATACAGCTTGCCGGGATTCGTGATCCGGACTTCCCGCCCGTCAATCGAAAGCACTTCACTGGCTGGCTCTTTTGCCACGAAAACAGGCTACCACCGAAGAGAGATTGTGGAGCGGCGGACGCCTCGTCCGCCGTCGCCGGAGGCGATGCGGTTTCTTGACGCGGTCTGGTGTAGTGCCCCAAAATGAACTGTTCTTTACAAAACTGCGGGCGAAACCTCCGCTTTTTCGGTTTATAATCTGGATATCGTGCCCAAGTATTCCATCGTCGTCCCACTGCACA
>DATAUY010000269.1:0-30811 GCA_036268025.1 Candidatus Sulfotelmatobacter sp.
CCCGGCGGCAAGCCGATTATTTTCTTTACGATTCTGGCTTTGATTGATGAAGGGGATGAGGTCATCTACCCCAATCCGGGGTTTCCAATTTACGAGTCCATGATTCATTACGTGGGCGGCCGGGCGGTGCCGATTCATCTGCGGGAAGATCGCGACTTCTCGCTCGATGTAAACGAACTCTCCGATCTCATCACGGACCGCACGAAGCTGATTATCATCAACTCGCCCGAGAACCCGACAGGGGGGATCCTCGAACGCCGCGACATCGAGCAGATCGCTCGGGTCATCGGCGACCGCAACATCATGGTCTTGTCCGATGAAATCTACAGCCGTCTGCTCTTCGACGGCGCTCAACATTTTTCGATCATGTCGGTGCCCGGCATGCAGGAGCGCACCATCCTGCTCGACGGCTTCTCGAAGACTTATGCGATGACCGGATGGCGCATGGGCTACGGCGTCATGCGGCCTGATCTGGCCGCGCACATGACGCGACTGATGACCAACTCGAATTCCTGCACCGCCAGCTTTACGCAGGTCGCCGGAGTCGAGGCCATTCGCGGCGACCAGACTTCTGTCGACCACATGCGCGAGGAGTTCCAGCGCCGTCGGGATGTCTTCGTCGCAGGCCTGAACAAGATCAAGAGATTCTCCTGCCGCATGCCCAAGGGCGCGTTCTACGTATTCCCAAACATTACCGGCACGGAATGGAAGTCAAAGCCGCTGGCGGATGCGCTGTTAGAGCAAGCCGGAGTCGCGGCGCTTTCAGGAACGGCGTTCGGCGAATTCGGCGAAGGCTACCTACGCTTCAGCGTCGCGAATTCGCTTGAAAATCTCAATGAGGCGCTGAACCGCCTCGATCACTGGACGAAGAACAATCTCTAACAGGCAAATGAAAACTCGATGGCGCGCGCCTGTTTCTTAAAAACAGCGGCCATTAGCCGATCCCGCGAACTGCCCCAGATCGAGGCCACGCGATTCGCGCGATCGCCAGCAGCACCACGCAAAGCGCCGCGAAGAATCCCAGCAGTTTCAGGTTGTTGGGGGTTTGCGGGCCTCCCAAAGGCATATCCGTCGCTACCAGAACTGCCTTACTCAAATGAGCGGGATCATAATGCACCGAGATCGCCGTTCCCTCAGGATGCTCGTCCACCCACTGCTGCATTTGGTCATACTGCCGCGACGGATATTGCCCAATGACCCGCCGTGGCGCGGGCGTGGTGTGCGAATGAATGTGAGACACAATTTCGTCGCCGCGCACTACATAGCTGACGCTGCAATCGATCCAATAAGACTTGTGCCGGTACGTGTAGATATCAAGGCCGCATCTCTGGACATGAGCCGTGGCCTCGGGCCACAACGCTTGGGTGTGTTCCTGCCAGCCTTCCGCGCCCGTGACAACCAACGCAAAGATGGTGCACAAACCGGCGAACAGCCCAAAAAAGCCCGCCAACACCCCGACCGATTTGCGCCAACTTGACTGATTTTGCGGTACGTCCGCCGTCGTCATCTTCAGTTTTCCGCGATATTCATTCCAGCTGCAATCTCACCCTTGCCTTTTCCACCTACACTACGCGCGCCGGCACGAATGCGGTATTCGCTTTCGAGGTTCGAGGTGAAAGGTGATCGAGGTACCCTGTCTTTGTGGGAAAGTCGCCGTAAACCTGGCTTCTGTGAAAGGATGATTCCCGCGAAGGGAATCGAATATGGCGCAGAAAAAAAGTACCAAGCTGGGGCGTGGACCACAACCATCCCGTCCTCATGCGGTCGGCTACGGTTTTCCCGAGAGCACAAAGGGTCTCCTGCCATGGTCGTGGGCGGAGCAACGTCTGAAGAAATCGCACAATTACTGGATCACCACGGTCAAACCCGACGGCTCGCCGCACACGATGGTCGTCTGGGGCCTGTGGCAGGATGGCAGATTCCTGTTCAGCACCGGCGCCAAGTCGCGCAAGTCGCGCAACCTCGCGAAAAATACCAATTGCATTGTGTGCAACGAGCATGCACAGGAAGCCATCATCGTGGAAGGCGTCGCAGAAATAGCTGAGCTTGCGGCACGCAAGAAATTTTTGCCACTCTACGAGCGCAAGTACAAGTTCGACATGTCATCCATGAAAGACGACATTCTGTCGATGAAAGAACCGGTCTTCGCCGTGCGTCCGCGTGTTGTATTTGCGATGTGGGAGAAGCACTTCCAGAGCAAGTCCACGCGTTGGAAGTTCGAATAGCAGATTCTCGCTTGCCTGGTTAGGCGGCGCGACAGTCAGGTCAGGAAAGATCGCGAAGGGCACGAGGTCCAGTCGTGCCATTAAGCAGTTCGAAATTACGCCCGCTTTAGCGCCTGCGCGCCTCTTCCAGTCGGCGAAAGACTCTTTCCGCACCCTGCCCGCATCCGCCATGCACAAATCTGCATGGTTATTGCGCTTGCCGCATACTCCTGTAACTAGTAGTAGCGCGCTGCCCTTGATAACATGAGGCGGGACTATATGTGCGCTCGTCTCCCGATCTTCGCCATCTTTGCGTTTCTTTTCACCCTGTCTGCTTTCGGGCAAAGCAACACGGGTGAAATCCGGCTCAAAGTGACCGATCCCAGCGGGCTGGGCGTCAAAGCCGCTGTGAACTTGGTCAGCGAGGCAAACGATTACCGCAATACTCTGACGACTGACGATGTGGGCAGTCTGATTGCTAAGCGTCTACCCTTCGGCCTCTACCGCCTGGAGATCAACCAGCCTGGTTTTGCGGAAGTCTCGGCCCCGGTCGAAGTCCGCTCGGCAATTCCCATCCAGTATTCGATCAGGCTCAGCCTGGCCTCGGTCAATACGTCGATCATCGTGCAGGATTCGTCGACGCTGATCGATCCGGACCGCGTCAATTCGTCGAATCAGATCGGCGACCAAACCATTCAAACGCGCATGACCTCGCTGCCCGGGCGTTCCTTGCAGGACCTGGTGAATTCACAACCCGGCTGGCTCTATGAAGGCAATGCCGTGCTGCATCCGCGGGGCTCGGAATATCAGACACAGTTTGTAGTGGATGGCGTTCCACTCACCGACAACCGCTCTCCGGGATTTGCTCCTGAAATCGCAGCCGATGACGTCGATTCGATGAACATTTACACCGCCGGAATTCCCGCAGAATTCGGCCGCAAAATGGGCGGGGTGATCGAAGTCAACACGCTCAAAGACACCAAGCAAGGTCTGCACGGACGGGCCGTTCTCGGCGGAGGCAGCTTCGACACCGGCGACGTGTTCGCCCAGGTGCAGGATGTATGGAAGGGCAACACGCTCGGCGCCAGCGCGTCCGGCAGCATGACCAGCCACTATCTGAATCCAGTAGTCCCGCAGAATTACACCAACAATGGCACGACCGGCGATTTCGCGGTCAACTACGAGCGAGATCTGACTGCAAGCGACCGCATCGGTGCGATCGTCCGCCACAGCCTCTCGCGCTTTCAGATCCCGAACGAGCAGGTGCAACAGGCCTCAGGCCAGCGCCAGGATAGCGATAATTTTGAGACGATGGGAATCATCTCGTACCAGCATGTCTTCTCATCGAATGCGTTAGGTGCATTGCGCGGCATGGTGCGCGACGGATCGAGCGACCTCGATTCGAATCCTGAATCGACTCCTATCCTCGCTTTCCTGCATAACAATTTCCGGGAAGTCTATTTCAACGGCTCAGTTTCCATCCATCACGGCCGGCACGAGTTTAAGGCGGGCGTCGAATCTGACTCGATGTTCCTGCACGAAAATTTCAGCGACATTATCACCGATCCTGACCAGTTCGACGACGGCACGCCGACAACATTTGCGTTTACCGGCAATCGTCCTGATCTCGAGCAGTCGGCTTACGTGCAGGACCTCATCCGGCTGGGGAACTGGACTGTCAGTGCGGGCCTGCGCTGGGACCACTATCAGCTTTTGGTGAACCAGAACGCACTCAGCCCCCGGATCTCGGTCGCCCGATACTTTCCATCCGCCGGACTCGTCCTGCACGCTTCCTACGACCGTATCTTCCAGACGCCAGACTCCGGCAATATTTTGCTGTCGAGTTCCGCGCAGGTAGTCTCGCTCAATCCCGAAGTCTTGCGCCTGCCGGTCGAACCTTCTCACGGCAATTACTTCGAGATCGGCGGGACGAAGTCAATCTTCGATCATCTGCGCTTCGACGCCAACTACTACCGCCGCTACGTCAATAACTTCGCTGACGATGACCAGATTCTGAGCACGGCTGTCAGTTTCCCCATTGCCTTCGACAAAGCAGTGATCTACGGCGCGGAAGCAAAGCTCGAAATTCCGAAGTGGGGACGCTGGTCCGGATACGCCAGCTACTCTTACATGGTCGGCAATGGGTGGCTACCAGCGACCGGCGGCCTGTTCCTCGGCGATGACGCCAACAACGCGCTCAACGACTTGACGGGGCATTTCCCCGATTCACAGGATCAACGCAACACGGTCCGCGTGCGCATGCGCTATCAGGCGCTTTCCCGCTTGTGGCTGGCTGGGTCAACCGAATACGGCAGCGGCTTGCCCTTTGAATTCGAAGGAGACTACAACCAGGCCTTGGCGCAATACGGGCCGGAAGTGGTGTCGCGCGTGAACTTTAACCGTGGCCGCGTCCGTCCGTCCCTCGCTGTCGGAGCCTCGGCTGGCGCCGATCTCTATAAGAACGACCGCGTCTCGACTACATTTCAAGGTGACGTGCAGAATATCAACAACCGCCTCAACGTAATCGACTTCGGCGGACTGTTCTCCGGCAACGCCATCTCCCCGCCGCGCAGTTGGGCATTACGCCTGCAAGCCCAGTTCTGAATCCGGGACCTGTCATCCTGAGCGAGAAATGATCGACTGAAACGCGATCATTCGCAGTCGAAGGACCCTGCCTGATTCCAGAGCCGCCAGCCTCACGAAGCATTTCTAGGAAACCTTCACCCTGCCCGCTTGAAATACTGCACCGCCCGCTCGTGCTTCCTGGCCGCAGCCAGTGAAGAAAACGTTCCCAGATTCTTTCGTTTTCCTGCCTTTGCATCCTTCTTGCGCGAATACAGCCGGTACTCCCCGGATTTCAATTTGCGAATCATGCAAAAAAGATGCGATCGGCAGCACCGGGGTTGGTGGACAAGGATTGCGCTTTCATCCGTGAGAATCCGCAGATCCGCGGCTGAGGTTCTAAACCACGAAGTACTTCGCGGCCGGGTGATGCACCACAATCGCCGAGGTGCTTTGCTCCGGTTCCAGCAAGAATGTTGAAGTCAGGCGCACCCCCACGTTCTCTTCGGGCTTGAGGAGAGCAAAAAGCTTGGTCTGGTCTTCAAGATTCGGGCACGCTGGATATCCGAAGGAATATCGCGACCCGCGGTATTTCTGATGAAACAGATCGCGAATTTCAGGAGAATCTTCGTTTGCGATGCCCAATTCCTCGCGCATAGTCTTGTGATGCAACTCGGCCACCGCCTCGGCGGTTTCCACGCTCAGCCCATGCAGATATAGATACTTCGTATACTCGCCAGCCTCGAACAGCCGCTGCGTCTCGACCGAAGCCTGATGGCCGATCGTGACCAGGGAAAGCCCGATCACATCCATCTTTCCGGACGACTTGGGCGCAAAAAAATCGGAGATCGATAGCCTTCGTCCCTCACGCTGCCGGGGAAAAGTGAACCGCAACAATTCAGGTGTAGGGACAGCCGCTCCCGGCTGTCCACCCGAGCGAAGCTCGGCGGGTTCGTAAACGATCACATCGTTGCCGTCGCTCTGAGCAGAAAAGTACCCATACACAACTGCGGGAGCAAACAATCCTGACTCTGCAACTTCATCCTCCAGTTTGCGCAACACGGGCCGAAACTTTTCTTCGACCAACCGTAGATAGTCCGCCTGCGAAGCCGTCTTTAATTGCCACTGGTTCTTGAACAGTGCCGTTTCGTTGATATAGCGGAACACCTCGCGCAAATCGTAGTCCTTGCGCACCCGCACGCCCCAGAATGGAGGAGTTGGAATATTCGGCGCGTCTCCCACAACTGGGCTTCGTTGCGCGAATACCGGACCTGTTTCCTCATCCATCATGGCCTTGGCATATTCCTTAACCGTGCGGCCTTCGCGCAGCCGGGAATCCCGCGCGCCATTATCCGTCGAGAGATCTTCCATGATGTGCAGTCCGGCGAAGGCATCATCGGCATAGAAGACGCCATTCGTGTATTCGCGCCGCAAATCGTCCTCGACATACTTCCGCGTGAGCGCCGCACCGCCGCAGATGACAGGAAACTCCAGCTTCTGCCGCTCCATGTCCTGGATTACATACTTCATCTCCAGCGTCGACTTCACCAGCAATCCGCTCAGCCCGATCGCGTCCGCTTGATGCTCCTGCGCCGCGCGAATGATCGAATCCCCCGGCTGCTTGATGCCAAGATTGACGACCTTGAATCCGTTGTTTGACAGGATGATGTCCACCAGATTCTTGCCGATGTCGTGCACGTCGCCTTTCACCGTGGCTAGAACGATGGTGCCCTTCTGCGAACCGGATTTCTTTTCCATCTTCGGCTCGAGATATGCGACCGCAGCTTTCATCACGCCGGCAGAGTCGAGCACCGATGGCAGTTGCATCTTGCGCGCGCCGAACAGATCACCCACGGTTTTCATTCCATCGAGCAACACGGTGTTGATCAATTCGAGCGGGGAATAACTCGCAAGCGCATCGTCGAGCAGCGCTTCGAGAGATTTCTTGTTCGCTCCATTGCCCACGGACTTCTCGCCGTTGATGATGGCGAACTTCAGTTTGTCTTCCACCGATAGTGTATCGACATGCGCCGTGGTGGTGGCTGCAGGTTTACCCTTCATGCCGGAGAAATGCGCCATGTAAACCTGGAGTGGATCGCCGGCCGATTCGTCGCGGAAGATCAGCTTGCGTGCGAGATCAACTTCTTCCTGCGGAATCTTGTACAGCGGATAAATCTTCGTGTAGTTGACGATGGCCATGTCAAGGCCATGGTCCACCGCTTCGTGCATGAACACGGAATTGAGCACCCGCCGCGGATACGCGTCGAGCCCGAAGGAAATATTGCTGACGCCGAGAATCGTTTTGACCAACGGCAATTCTTTCTTGATCCGCTCGACGGCTTTCAAAGTTTCAATGCCAGCCGTGCGGTATTCTTCCTGCCCAGTTGAAATCGGCAGCGTCAGCGCATCGAAAATCAGGTCGGTGGAATCGAGCCCATATTTCTTCGTTGCCAGGTCGTGAATACGGTGCGCGATCGCGACCTTTTTCTCGGCAGTCAGCGCCATGCCGTCTTCATCAATCGTCAAGGCAATCACGCCCGCTCCGTAACGCTTCGCCATCGGCAGAACTTTTGACGTCCGCTTTTCGCCATCTTCCAGATTGATTGAATTGATGATGGCCCGCCCCGGGATGCGCTTCAGCGCCTCTTCGACGACATCAGCTTCCGTGGAATCCACCGTGATCGGCGCCGGAACCCGCGTCGCGATCTTTTCCAGAATCGAGGTAATGTATCCCTTCTCGTCTTCGCCGACGATCGCGCAGCAGAGATCGAGCATATGCGATCCCTCGTTGACCAGTTTCTTGGCAAGCGTAAGGATGTCGTCGTACTTTCTGCCCTGAACCAATTTGCGGAAATGCTCGACGCGAGTCGTCGTGTTCATTTCCTCGGCAACAATGAGAGGTTTTGGTTCCAGGTCGAGCGGAACGCTCGTATATGCGCTGGATGCCGAGGCGGTTCGCTTAACATCACGCTTCGCCGGTTCGATGCCGGAGAGCGCCTCAACAACGGCCTTGAGATGCTCGGGCGTCGTGCCACAGCATCCGCCGACGATACGCACGCCGTAATCCTGAACGAAGTGCTTGTGGAACTCGGCGAGTTCTTCGGGAGCGAGCCTGTACACTGCATTCCCACCGACATTCTGTGGAAGCCCGGCATTCGGCAGGACAGAGACCTCCTTCGTCGAGTACAGCGCCAGATACCGGACCGCGTCGTTCATCTCCCTCGGCCCGGTCGCGCAGTTCAGGCCGATCGCATCCACCTCGAAAGGCTCAAGCGCAGTGAGCGCGGCGCCGATCTCAGTACCGAGGAGCATCGTGCCCGATTCCTGCAACGTCACCTGCACTGTAACGGGCAGCCGCTTGCCGGATTTCCGCATCGCCTCAAGCACGCCGATGGTTGCAATCTTGGCCTGCAGCAAATCCTGCGCAGTCTCGACCAACAGCAGGTCTACTCCACCTTCGATCAGCGCCGCAGCCTGCTCTTCATACACTTCCACCATCGCATCGAAGCTGATCTGACCGAGCGACGGCAGCTTGGTGGTCGGCCCAAGCGATCCCGCGACGAATCGCGGCTTGTCCTTTGTCGAGAACTGCTGCGCGACTTCTTTCGCGAGCTGTGCGGCTTTCACATTGATCTCCCGCACGCGGTCGCGCAGATCGAACTCGCCAAGCACAATCGAAGATCCACCAAATGTGTTGGTCTCGACCACATCGCAACCGACGCCGAAAAAGTCAGCATGAATGTCGCGAATGATGTCTGGCCGGCTCAAAACCAGAACTTCGCTGCAATTTTCCTTGCCCCAGAAATCATCCAGAGTGGGATTGCGCTTGTGAATGTTCGTCCCCATCGCACCGTCGTAAACCACGACGCGCTCGCGCACGGTTTGGAGAAAATCGGTCATGAACTCTATGAATAGCTCCCAGATCTCGAATTGATTGCTTGTTTTAAATCCGTGTTCATCCGCGCAAATCCGTGGCCAAGAAGTTCTTCTGCATACACAAACGCCGGTCTCTGTTCAGACCGGCGTGAACTGATAGTTCCAACTCTTCTTGAAGATCAACTCCCCGGCACCATCTCGGTAGGAGCGCCTCCATCCACGTCGGCCTGATTGAATACGATGTTGGCTCCCATGTGCGCTGGCCGGAGGGCCAGCATTTGCTCCTTGCGATACACCAGATTGGACGCATTGAATGACGCCAGTTCGAACCCATGGCCGTGTGTGATCGCGTCGGTGGGGCAAGCCTCCACGCAATATCCGCAGAAAATGCAGCGGTTGTAATCGATGTTGTAAACCTTGGCGTAACGCTCGGCGCCGCTAACGCGGTTCTGCGCGGTATTTTCCGCGGCCTCGATGTAGATGCAGTTTGAAGGGCACGCCGCCGCACAGAGAAAACACGCAACGCACTTTTCCAGCCCGTTTTCGTCACGCTGTAGCACATGAGCGCCGCGGAAGCGTGCTTCAATTCTCGCGCCGCGCAACGGGCCCTTGCCGTCAGGATAATTCTCGACGGTCGTAGGCTGGAACATCTCCATGAAGGTGATGCTCATGCCCTTGGCAATGGCCGCGATGTTCTTCAACACCGGCATAATCACTAGTATACCGAAAAGCCCTGTGTCATCAGCACGGCCCGCAATAAACGGCTATTCTCTGGATGTGAGCGGCGAGAAAGACAAGGGAAGTGGTTCCCACGCAGGACTCTGTGAGCACTGCTGCTTCAGGCGTCTGATCACGTCAGATCGCGGATCGCTGTTCTACCTGTGCGAGAAATCGGCGACCGACCCGAGCTTTCCGAAGTACCCGCGGCTTCCGGTCCGTCAGTGCAGGGGATATGAGCCGATGCAAAACACCGAGAGTTAGTCGATTCCGAGTTCCTTCGCCAGTGCCCGCCACTTACCATCGACCAAGGCCTTCGTCCTTGCGTCCATAACGATTTCATCCGGCCATGGCCGGGAGAACCCCTCGCTGGCCCACTTCCGCGTGGCGTCAATGCCCATCTTCGATCCAAAGTTCGGCAACCGCGAAGCATGATCGAGCGAATCCACAGGTCCGAGTGTGAACTGAATATCGCGCTGGGGATCGATGTGATTAAGAACTTTCAGTGTCACATCGCCGAGATCCTGCACGTCAACATCTTCATCCACTACAACGATGCACTTCGTGAACATCGCCTGCCCCAGCGACCAGATCGCGTTCATCACTTTCCGCGCCTGCCCGGGATACGATTTCTTGATCGATACGATCATCAGGTTATGAAACACGCCTTCAATCGGCATGTTGATGTCGACGAGTTCCGGAATCGTGAGCTTCATCAACGGGAAGAAAATGCGTTCTACCGCTTTGCCCATATACGCATCTTCCTGTGGAGGTTTGCCCACAATCGTGGTTGCATAGATCGGATCCTTGCGATGCGTAACGCACGTCACGTGAAACACAGGATAAAGATCTTCGAGCGAGTAGAAACCCGTGTGATCGCCAAACGGACCTTCCGTACGAAGTTCGTCGAGATTCACATGGCCTTCGAACACAATCTCGCTCGAAGCCGGCACTTCCAGATCAACTGTTTCGCACTTCACCAGATCAACGGGTGCTCCGCGCAGGAACCCGGCAACCAGATATTCCTCGATATCAGGCGGCGCGGGAACGATGGCAGAAAAAGTCACTGCCGGGTCCGTTCCGATCGCCACAGCTACCTCCATCTTTCCTGAGGGACGCTCGCCGTCCGCGAGCACAGATCCTCCTGATGAGCGCGCCATGATGTCGACCGCAGCTGACTTTCCGTCAACCGCCGCCCGCATTCGCTCACGCGCGTGCTCGGCTGCAACCTTCTGTCGCTGCCAGTGCATTCCAGTAGTGCGCTCGTCGAAAACCTGCATGCGATACATGCCAAGATTGCGCTTGCCCGATTTCGGATCGCGCGTAGTGACGCACGGCAGCGTAATGAATCGTGCCGCGTCTTTCGGCCAGCACTGCAGCACAGGGAAGTCGAGCAGGGAAAAATCGTTGCGCTTGATGACTTCTTTGCATGCGCCGGTCGGCACTGTTCGCGGGAAGAATTTTCCCGCCTCGGTCAGTAACGGCAGCATCTTCAGCTTGTCGAGAAATCCCTGTGGGGACTTCACATCCATGAACATGCGGATGCGCGCGCCGATCTCATCATAAGAGTTGACGCCGACGGCCATCTTCATGCGCGCTTCGGATCCAAATTGGTTGATTAGAAGCTGCGAACCAGGATGTCCCTTGATGTTTTGGAAAAGCAGCGCCGGCCCACCAGGTCCCATTGTGGCGCGGGCGTTCCTGCCCGCGTCATGCAAATGCATCTTCGAAACGCGGTCGGTAATCTCAGCGATTTCGAGAATAGGATCGACTTCAGTCGGAATGCGCTTCAGTTGCCCGGCGCGATCAAGCGCGGCAATCCACTGGCGAAGGTCGTCGAATGCCAACGGGAGTCCTCTCTGTATGACCGACGATTATAAGGGATTGTCAACCTCCACTTTGTTCCGGTAGTGTCCGACTTTCCCGATTTCAATTAAGGACTGCCGGCGCGCGGTTGTGCCTGGATTTCAAAATTATTCGGACCGATGTCATTCTGAGCGCGGAGACAGCCGGGCGAGGAACCTTACAAACGCCGGCGCTATTCATGGCGTTGATGGGAGTGCCAGCGCTTCATGCAGTCAGACGCTCTTCGCGCCCGCATACTGATGTCCAGATTTCGTAAGGTCCCTTCAGACCGCTGGCGCGCTCCCGCGGGATGACATTGCTTTGGTCAATCCATAAGCGCTCAACTTCAAATTAGGACACTACTTGTGTTCCCGTAGCTTTGCGCGGAAGAACACGGAAAACGTCATTGGTTGCGTTTCCTTTGCGCTCGGCCACCAATTAGATCGCCAGTCTGAGAACCGTTTCTTCCACCTGTTTCCACGCGATCGATTTCGGATCAATCAAATCAAAATGGCCCGCCCCGGCAATCTCCAGCAGACGAGCGTCTTCTTTCTGACTGCCCGACCTTGTTTGTTTCTCGGCGACATAATTGCGGCTGAAAGCTGTCGGAACGGTATCGTCGTCCTGCCCATGAATCAGCCATTGCCGCGCATGAGGAATCGCGAGCCTCATCGGGTCCGCCTCGCGATAGTGGTCCGGCACCTCGGCAGGCGTACCACGCAGAAATTCAACCACAGCATCATTGCTGAGATGAAGTTGATATGCGCGCTGCAAATCCACGACGCCGGCAAGCGAAACAACTCCGGCAATGCCGCCTTCGTGGGCCGCCAGGCAAAGCGCAAGCTGGCCCCCAGCGGAGTGGCCCACCACAATGACTTTGTCCGTAGTGAACCCCTGCGCGCCAGCATTTTGCTTGAGGTATCGATAAGCCGCTCGCAGGTCTTCGAACGTTCCCGGCCAGGCCCCTCCGTCATTTCCCACGCGACGGTATTCAAGATTCGCTGTAGCCAGGCCTTTGGCCGTCAAGGCCCCGCAAAGATGCCCGTTGTGATCGAGGTTGTATTTCGCCCGCCAGAAGCCGCCGTGAATGTTGATGACGAGCGGGTACGGCCGCCCTGCGCCAGATCCTTCCGGAGGCATCCGCAGATCCAGAAACTGGTTCGGATCCGAACCGTATGCCAGCCGCGCATCAGCCGCAGGCGGAGTGCGCGAGAGAATGTCATCGGACATCGTGATTCCTACTCGTACCGCAGCGCCTCGATCGGATCGAGATTTGCCGCCCGCATCGCGGGAACCATGCCGCTGATCACTCCAACGATGCCAAGGATCGTCGTTGCCACAACCAGAATCATCGGCGATACAACCAACCGAATGTCCCCCGCTTCAGCGTGCTTGGCCATTGCACTGTACAACGTCAGGCGACCAACCGAAAGTGAAACGATGTAGGACAACACGATTCCGAGCAGCCCGCCGATCGCGGTAATTACCATGGCCTCGGACAAGAATTGAAACAGAATGTCCCGCCGCCGCGCGCCGAGAGCTTTTTCCACGCCAATCTCCCGCGTACGCTGCGTCACCGAGACAAGCATGATGTTCATCAATCCGATTCCGCCGATACTGAGCGTGACCGTTCCGATGATGCCCAGAAGTATCTTCAACATCGCCGTCATAATGCCGAACTGCGAAAGCTGCTTCTGCGCGTCGAATACAAATACCGCCCGCGGGTCGTCCGGCTTGAAGTTGTGCGCCGCCGCCAGGCTGTCTTTAATGGACTTCGCCATCTTGTCATGGTCGAGCCCCGCCGAGTCCAGCCACATCCCGTCGAGGTAGTGCGTGTCTTTGATCACATCCATCGAATTGAACGGAATGTAGACCACACGGTTGTCGTCACTGTCGCCCTCCTGCATCCGCGGCTTCAACACTCCAACAACTTGAAATGTCACACCATCCACACGGATCGTTTCTCCCACGGCGTTCATGCCCGAAAACAAGCGGTCGCGAGCCTCCGAACCGAGCACGGCAACCAGTCCATGCTGCATGTTGTCGGCATCATTGATAAAACGGCCCTGTGCCACATCGAGGTTCCAAATCTCTTGAATATCAGGATCGAGGCCGCTCGCGGGAAAGGTGAACGACCGGTTGTTGTTCTGGATGGTGGAATCCTTCGCCACCATGCGCGCCAGATTGCGGCACAGCGGAACGTTGTTGCGCAATAGTTCCATGTCATCGTTCGTGAATCGCACCAGAACCCCGGCTTTGTTGCCTCCCGCCTGCATGGAAGTGCGTCCGGGAAACACTCCGACAGCAGTTGCGCCAAAGCTCTCAAAAATATTCGTGATGGCCCGGGCAAAGCCGTTGCCGTAGGCGAGCAGAAGCACGACCGTTGCGATGCCCCAGGCCATGCCGGCCATCGTCAGCAAGGTCCGTCGCAGATCGTGTCGCATCGCCGAGGCTGCCTGTTGCAGAAGATCTCGGTATGCAGTCACGACGAACGAGGAACGTTTCGCCCGCTGCCCAGACTCCGCCCCCCCGATCCTCTGAATTTCGTCAGAAAGTGTTTCCATTAGCTATTCCTTGCGCAAGGCCTCGACTGGTTCCAGCGACGCCGCGCGCCGCGCAGGATAGAGCCCCGCGCCGACTCCAGCAATGGTCAATGACACAACGGCAAGAATCGCTGTCGAAGCCACCAGTTTCGGCGGATCGAAGTTGCCCATCTCTACGCCCGATAACGCGTGCATAATGCCCGCGGCCGCCGCAATCCCAATTCCTCCACTCAACAGCGTCAGGAACGCGCCTTCCACGAAGAATTGAAACATGATGCTCGCGTTGGTCGCGCCAATTGCCTTCCGCAGCCCGATTTCGCGCGTGCGGTCGGCCACCGCGACCAGCATGATATTGACGATGCCAATCGCCCCCAGCGCCAGAGTTACGAGCCCAACAGCGCCCAGAAATGTATTCATGGCATCGAAAATCTTGCCGACCTGGTCCACCGTCTGCACGGTGTCCCATTCGTCAAAGGAGTCCGGATTGTTAGGGTCAAACCCATGATTGCGTGCGATCACCTTATGAACTTCTTCCTTCGCCGTTTCATGCAACGCCCGTGACTTCGGTTGATAGTTGATGAACGTGATCACATCCGTCGCTTCGCCCACGTTCAGAGGGCGAAAATAGTCGTGCATTGTGCTGAACGGAATGTAACTCTGCAAGTTCTGGTTTGAGTTGTCGCCGTGGCCGATTCGCTGCAAAGTGCCAATAACCTCAAACCGGATGCCATTTAGCAAAACGGTGCTTCCCACCGAGGGTCGTCCGAGAAAAAGCGTGCGTCGCGTTTCATCTCCCAGCACGATTACGGCGCGCCTTTGAGCGTCATCCATGTCATTCAGCCAACGGCCTTCATTAATGGGCAGATATCGAATCTCTTGGATCGAAGCTGGAACGCCGTTGACCCGGCCGCTGGACTGAAAGAAATCGCTGACCGCGCGAATGTCGCTCCGCGAAATGACCGGAGAAGCCGCCCGAACACTGGGACAGTCGCGCACCAGGTCACGGTAATCGCGCACCGTAAGGTAGTACTGCCGCAGCGCGGTGAAACTCCCCTGCATCACGGGGGCCCGGCCCGACCAGATAAACATGACATTCTCGCCGATGGCATCGAACTGTTTCCGATTGCCCGACCGAAACCCCTCGCCCACTCCCACCAGCAGAAGCAGGGAGCCCACACCCCAGGCAATCCCGAACATGGTCAGAAACGACCGTAGCTTGTGCGCCCATAGCGATTGCAGCGTCTGACCAAAAATGTCGAAGAGGTGGCGCACACTTCGATTATACGGGGAGGCCACCGCGAGCCCCGGATCCAGGAACCCGGACGTCGGATGTTAGTTCACTTGGGCCCGGACTCAACAGGTGAGACTATTCATCCCCGTCACGTTGAACGCAACCGACCAGAAAGCGGACGCCGAATGGCGGAAGGCGGAAGCCTGACTCTCGACGCCCGAATTTTTGATTCCGAATCCCCGGCAACTCCGCTATTCTCTAGGCGGGATGCCGACTCTCGCACTCACCGAACTTCTCGGCGCCACGGTCTACGACCCCTCTGGCGCGGCCGGACGGGTGCGCGAGGTTACGCTCGCGCCACAGGAAGACCGCTCCCGCATCGCATCCTTCATTGTGAAGACAAAGGCAGGAAATCGGTTCGTTCCCTTTGGGTCCGTTGCGGCGATCAATGGGGGCATCCGCACAAACACGATTTCCGGAGAATGGCAGGCTGCGAGCGCAACTGAGGGATTGTTTCTGCTCGAGCGCGACCTGCTCGATCAACAGGTCATTGACGTCAACGGGCGCAAGGTCGTCCGCGTCAACGACGTGGATCTTGAGATCGATAGTCATATGGCGTCGAGCCCTATTCTCCGCGTCGTATCGGTGGATGTAGGCGCACGCGGCGCGATCCGCAGGCTTCTCAGGGGAATGGCGCCGAAGGCCGCTCTGCAGGCTTTGCTCGGAAAGATTCCTCCGCGCAGCATTCCCTGGAAGTTTGTCGATGTGATCGAGACCGATCCCGCCCGCCGGGTGAAACTCAAAATCTCGCACGACGGCCTCGCCAAACTGCACCCGGCCGACATCGCAGACATCGTGGAAGATCTGGCTCCTGACGAGCGCCAGGCCGTCTTCCAGACTCTCGATCAGGAAACTGCCGCCGAAGCCCTTGAAGAAGTCAGTCCCAAGGTGCAAAAGGCGATTGTCGAGTCACTCGACTCCGAGCGTGCCGCGGAAATCGTTGAAGAGATGAACCCCGACGCTGCCGCCGACCTGCTGGCTGAGTTGCCCGAAGATCGCACCGAGCAGATCCTGATTCAGATGGAGCCCGAGGCCCAGCAGGACGTCGTTGAACTGCTGGAGCACAAGGAAGAAACCGCCGCCGGCCGGATGACTACGGACTTTCTGGCTTTGCAGGTCAACGCCACGGTACAGAACGCGATCGACTCGCTGCGGGAGTTCGAAGGTGGCGTGGAAGTCGTCAGCACCATTTACCTCGTCGATTCCCACGGAACTCTCGTGGGCGCCGTTCCGCTCGCGCGAATTGTGCTGGCGCCGATGACCACTCCAATGTTATCGCTGGTGCAGGAGCCTTTGGTCTTCGCGCATGAGGGAGCCAGCGAAAACGAAGTCGCCGAACTCTTTGACAAGTACAATCTTCAGACCTTACCGGTCATCAACGAGCAAAATAAGCTCGCCGGAGTCATCACCTCCGACGATGTGATCAGCATGCTGCGATCGAAGCTGTAGTAGTAGCGGCCCTAAGGTCTTGGGTCTTGAATCTCTTAGGACTAGCACGCGCTTCTTGACGAAACCTCAAGACGCAGATCCCAAGACCTGAGATCTGAAACTCGATCCAGCCTGTTCGTAACCCTCTCCGATCACTTTTCGTTTGTCCGATTTCACTGGCTGCGTATATTCTGTGGCGTCGTTTGGCCCAAATCAGCTCCATCCCTATGTCTGCAATAAGTGCGCATGCGCTTCCTGAGACGCTGGAAAATCCGGTTTCTTCTGTTCTTCGCCGTCGTCGGACCGGGCTTTATTACGGCCAACGTCGATAACGACGCTGGCGGCATCCTGACTTACTCGCAGGCCGGAGCGCAATTCGGACATCTCCTTCTCTGGACCATGATCCCCATCACGGTCGCCTTGATCGTGGTGCAGGAGATGTGTGCCCGCATGGCCGCCGTTACCGGCAAGGGACTCAGTGACCTTATCCGCGAAGAGTTTGGCTTCCGTATCACATTTTTCATGATGATTGGAATTTTGGTCATAAACTTCGGCAACGTAGTCACCGAATTTATCGGCATTGCAACCAGCCTTGAGTTGTTCGGGCTGGCTCGCGTTTATACCGTGCCTGTATGCGGAGTGATCGTCTGGCTGATCATCGTCAAGGGACAGTACAAGAGCGTAGAGAAAGTTTTCCTGGCCGCATCGTTCTTCTACATCACTTACATCTTCGCCGGCTTTCTCGCCCATCCGTTATGGAAAGATGCGACCCTTGCTACTTTCAAACCGCCCGACCTGCGGGCTTTTCGCGATCAGGCTTACTTGTTCATGTTGGTCGGCGTTGTGGGAACGACTATTGCTCCGTGGATGCAGTTCTACTTGCAATCGTCCATCGTGGAAAAAGGTGTGACCAGGCGCGGATACAAGGCGTCGCGCCTCGACGTCGTCGTCGGCTGCATCTTCACCGATGTCGTCGCCTGGTTCATTATCGTCGCCTGCGCGGCCACGCTTTATGTCCACGGCTTCCGCGATATCAAATACGCTGCCGATGCTGCCCAGGCCCTGAAACCGCTGGCAGGTGATTACGCTTACATTCTCTTCGCCGTGGGACTGTTCAACGCTTCGCTGTTCGCGGCTTCCATTCTTCCGCTCTCGACCGCATACACCGTCTGTGAAGGGCTGGGATTTGAATCCGGCGTCGGCATGAAGTTCGGCGATGCCCCGTTCTTCTACTGGCTCTACACGCTTCTCATCGTCGCCGGAGGCTCGCTCGTTCTGATTATTCCCGCTGAGCAACTCATCAAGATTGTCCTCTGGTCGCAGGTGCTCAATGGCGTCGTGTTGCCGTTCGTCTTGATTTTTATGCTGTTACTCATCAATAAGAAAGAACTCATGGGTGAGTACACCAATACCCGCTGGTTGAACGTGGTCGCATGGGCAAGTGCCGTAATTGTGATCGCCTTGTCCGTTGCACTGATGATTGCTTCGGTGGGAGGAAAGACGGGATGAGTGGCTCTGGAGGAATCGCCTTCTACGTCTCGCCTTGCAGCAATTTCCCCGCGGCCAGATCGCGGACCAGCGTCAGATCAGCTTCGAGAAAATCGAACGACGGTAGGCTTTTCGGTTCCGACCACTGGACATCGCGAAATATCCGGTTCTCGATCTCGGGCGAATATTCCCGCACTTCGTAAAACCGCAACTCCACCATGCCGCCATTGGGATACTCATGCTGAATCCTGGCGACTTCATTCCCGATGGTCGCGATGATCCCCAGTTCTTCTTCCAGTTCGCGCCGCAGTGCGTCCCGCGGCTGCTCTCCCTCCTCGATTTTTCCGCCGGGAAACTCCCACTTGAGCGGCATGGTCTGGTGGCGCGTGCGCTGGCACACAAGCAGCTTGCCATCTCTGACAATCAGGGCTGCGACCACCCGCTTCATGGCTGGACGACGACCGGCGCCGCGGATTGCAGCGCGCTGGCAATAGGATCGACACAACTGGTGAACGTGAAAGCGAAAGCGGCGATGCCCATGTCGCAGCGCAATTCCAGTTCATGCTCGCCGAATTCGTGGTCATTGACGAGAAAATACATCCGCGCCGAATCGACGAGGACGTAGCTCTCTTCCACGCCGTTGCGTTTTCGAAAGCGGGTATCTTGCGTGGCAAGTGCGCGTGTAAGAGGCTGGCCGTCGCGTAACACTACTACCTCGGACGCAGCGGATCGGGGACACGCGATGACCAGGTTTACGGCGGCCGCCTCGTATTTCAACCGCAAAGTGTGGGGTCCGCTTTCCACAGCCTCGAAGTATTCCGCAGTGGAGGCCCATCGCCCGTCGGCGTAAAAGAAATTCTCCTCCAGCGGACCCGAGTGCGAGTAGTCGGCAATCTGGTCTTCCTTGAAGCCACCTTCATTTCCGATCCGCCCGCGCTTATTTCCAAGATAAAGTTCACCCGTCGGCCGATAGCACACAGCCCCGACATGATCCTCCTCGCGCAGCGGGTCCAGCAAAACTGGAAGCTGCACGTTCGGATCGACCTCCCGCAACAATTCCTGAATGACCTGCTCGCACTCCGCATATCCGCCTTCGCCGAAGTGGCCGTAACGCAGATATCCATCCTGATCGAGAAGATACTTCGTCGGCCAATATCGATTCGCAAACGCCTTCCAGATCTCACGGTTACTGTCGATCACAATCGGATAGGTCAGCCCAAACTCGCGAATGCCGCGTTCCACGTTGGATTCATACTGTGCGAACGTAAACTCTGGTGTGTGTACGCCGATCACCGTCAATCCCTTGTCCCGATAGCGCTCATGCCACGCCTGTACGTACGGCAGAGTGCGAATGCAGTTGACGCAGGTATAGTCCCAGAAGTCGACCAGCACCGCGCGCCCGCGCAGTTGCCGAAAGCTCAGCGGAGTGGAGTTCAGCCAGACCCGGCCGATCTCGGGTGCGCGCACCTTGCCTTTTTCCACTCTCATGCGGATCCGGCTTCCAGCTTCTTTCCGATGAGTACAGCGCAGTACTGCACCAGTTGCTGATGTTCGCTGGTGAAGGCGGCGGGGAAGTGGCTGTCGATATCAAGCTCGCCGACTATTTTTCCCCGCGAGAAGACAGGCACGACGATCTCAGATTTCGTTTCAAGAGAGCAGGCCAAATAGCGGGAATCCCGGCTGACGTCGTCGACCACCACAGTCTGTCCGCTCGAAGCGGCGGCGCCGCAAATGCCTTGATTGAGCGGAATCCGCGTATGCGGCGTCATCGCCCCCTCGAACGCTCCCAGCACGAGCATCGGCGGATTCGCTCCCGGCTCCAGCATGTAAAAACCGACCCAGTTGTACTTGAGCATGCGCTCGTGCAGGACTTTCACCATCTTCTGCATGAGTTCCTCAGCTGTCGGCGCCGTTTTTGCCAGTTCCGTGATTTCGTTGCGGACTTCTTCGATTCTGGTGGTGACGGGCATGGGTCAAATCTTAACTCACCGCGCCAAATTCCCGGCTGCGGAAGCCGGAACGGCAGTAATCTGCCGGATTCCTTTCGTGCGCGGGAAAAGCTCCGGATGGATCGCATGGGCCAGCGCATCCAGGCCATGCAAGAGTGTCGGCGCGGGCGTATTGAGAAACTCATCGCGGATGCAATAGATGCGGCCGGCTTGCCCAGCTGCGGTCTGCTGCCAGCCTCGCGCCGCCACGATCTTCTCGAGAGGAACTCTGTCGCCCGCTCCGCACCACGCCGCGATGACCACATCCGGATCGAGCTGGGCAATTTCATCGGCCGGAATGCTTCGGCCTGGCTCGTCAAGGAACTGCCCGCCCGCCGCTTCCACCAGCTCCGCGACCCATTTCTGCGATGCAATCACCGGCTTGCCCCATTCTTCGCAAAACACTTTCGGTCGTCCCGCGCCGGCGGTGCGTGTGTGCACTTCCGCAACTCTGTATTGCATAGACTCGATCAGTTCTTCTCCACGCTCAATGGCGCCCACAACCCCGGCGATAATCGCAATGTCGCCATAGATGTCAGCAAGTGTCCGGGGAGCAAGCCCGAGAAACCGTGCACCCGCTTTCAGGATTTCTGAAACAGCTTTTTCCTGGTAGGGAACGGAAGCAATCACTAGATCGGGCCGCGCTGAGACAATCTGCGCGGCATTCGCGGTCCAGGAGTCGGAGAGGATCACACGCGATCCGTCAGCCACGGCCGGTACTACGTCTGCGCAATACCGCGTGCAAGCGACAACACGGTCCAGTTCGCCCAAAGCATCGAGAATTACGGTCGCGCTCGGTTGCAGACACGCAATCCGTCGGACGCTGTGCACCGATGCCATGAATTCGATTCTATAGGCTACGCTGCCAGGAATCTGAAAGAACAATGTGGGGACAGGCGCTAGCCTGCCCTGAGCAAAGTCGAAGGGGCTGTACGGTCGAGCGAAGCTCGACAGGATCACGGCTGGTTGGCTGGGTTGCTCTCGACTTTTTTCAGCGCCCCCATCAGAACGTCCACCGCCAACTGTGCCGCGTGTGTCGAAGCCTGCGGAACTCCCCCGACGGCGGCAGCCACGTCATCACGACGCAAACGAAGGATCTCAGCGACGGTCTTGCCAACGATCAATTCCGTCAGCGCCGACCCGCAGGCAATCGCCGGAACACAGCCTTTGGCTTTGAATCGGGCATCCGTGATTCTTCCATCGACGATGCGCAAGCTTAGCCGAATTACATCTCCGCAAACCGGGTTCTCGATTTCAGCAACGGCATCCGCGCTCTCAAGATCGCCCGCATGGCGCGGATTCTGGAAGTGATCGAGCAACTGGGCGGAATACATCGCAGATAATTGTAACTAGGAGTTGGTCGGTGCCGCGACTCGAACGGTGCCGCGACTCGGTTTGTGCCACGACTCCGTTTGTGAAAGGGCACGGCTTCAGCCGTGCCATCAAGGGCCCACCAAAGCTGAGGGCTTTAGCCCTCGAGGTGAATTTCCACAACGAAAATCATTTCATTGACCAACTGCAGGACCGCCGGATGTCCCAGTGCCGTCAGGGAAGTAAACCGTCCACCCACGCTCGCGGGCCAGCGCCTCCAAGTCGGGATTCGGATTGATCGCGAATGGATGGGGGACCATCTCCAGCATCGCCGTATCCCAGAGTGAATTACCGAATGCAGCATCAATGTTTTTCTGCGCGACTTCACGTAACGCTTTCGGCTTGCCGGGCCCGGAGGGAACACGCACCAGCCGGTCGGTCACGATTCCGTTCTCGACTGAAACCTCTGTGGCGAGAATCTTCTCTCGCGAAATGCCAAATCCTTTCAACCCCGCCCGAATCACCCACTCATTCGATGATGAAACTGCCCAGATTTCGCAGCCGCGCTCATGCAGTCTTCGGACCAGTTCCTCCATCTCTGGAAAAATCCGACCAGGAAATTTCTCCAACATGAACTTGGTTGCAGCGTCCATCATCATATTTTCCGTAAGGCCCTTGTGCATCGTGACCATCTGGCCGCACATGTCTTCTTCGCTGACCTTACCGGCCTTGTATTCCGCGTAGCGCGCGCGCATGCCTTTGGCGATCTCTGCGCTGACAAGGCCCTGTTTGATCTCCCAATCGAAGAAGCGTTCTCCTGCGTCACCCGACCAGAGAGTGCCATCGCAGTCGAAGGCAGCCACATGCGGTTCAAGCCGCAGTACAGATTCGACGAATTCGCCCGCAGCGGCGCTTATTGGGGAAGAAGTCGCGACGTCCATGCCCTTCGACGATAACGGCCCTTCGCCGAAACGCGCAATTGCAATCAGGGAACGGCTCAGAAGATTTTCGTCGCAAGCGCAGCATAGTCCTCGGGCGTATTGATGTTCATCGCCACGCGCGCATCGTCTACCGCAACGTACAGGATGTGCTCCTGCTCAACATGTTCGATGTCGCGGGCGTTGGAGGTTTCCGGCGCCTGTAGAAACTGCTCGATCATCTCGCGGCCAATTACATACGGATGGCCATGCTTCCCCGAAAATTCCGGCACAGCCGCCCAAATGTCCAGCGGAGCATCCTTAAAAGTTTCTTGCAGAGTGCGCACCGTCGCCGCGCTGGCTGCCGGACGGTCCACCAGGGTGATAATGGCCGCGTCACGCCCACGGTTGAGCACTTCGCTCAATCCCATGCGCAGGGAACTGAATTGTCCGCGGTCCGGGTCAGGATTCACTATCATCGAAGCGCCATTGGCATAGACGGTCGGCGACACTGTCTCTGCGTTCTTCCCCGCAACTACCACTACGAAATCGGTGGCCCCCGCCAGAGACCGGATCGCGGCCGAAAGAAAACTCTCAGTAGAAAGCTGCCCATTGGGGGCGGGAGGCCAGGGAAGGAGTGCTTTGTCCCGGCCCATGCGCGAAGACTCTCCGGCAGCCAATATCACTCCGGCAAAACTGGGAGATCGCGCCATGCAGCGGACAATAGCAGAAAAGGGAAGAGAAAGTCAGCGGCAGGAAGTTCAGATCGACCATGCAGGGACAGCCGCTAGTCTTCCTGAGCGAAGTTGAAGGGCTGTCCGGTCGAGCGAAGCTCGACGGTACTGTTGGCCTATTTCCCTTGCTGGTCCTCATCTACTGCGGACTCAACCGTGGGGGCGATCTCACGCCCTCCCCGAAACCAGCTCATGTGAGGGAGTGCCGCCGTCGAATGGCGCCGAAAAGCGATCAACTCAGCGGTGATCGCAACCGCAATCTCTTCCGGGGTGACCGCGCCGATATCGATCCCAATGGGCGCGTGAACTCGGTCGAAAATCTGTTCTGGAAGCCCTTCTTCCCGAAGCGCCTTGAAAATGGCGATGACCTTCCGTTTCGATCCAATCATTCCCACATAGCGCGCCCGCGTCTGTACCGCCCAGCGCAGAAGGCGCATGTCATCCCGATGCCCGCGCGTCACGATTACGACGTAGGAAGATTCATTCGGATCGAGCTTATGTACGGCTTCGTCAAACTCTAGCGCGTGCACCTCACGCGCTTGCGGAAAGCGCTCTTGCGTGGCATAAGACGACCGATCGTCAGTGACGATGACATCAAACCCCGCCCCCGCCGCCGTCTTGCAAACATTGAAAGCAACATGTCCTGCGCCAAAAATATAAAGTAGCGCTGGAGGCAGTACCGGTTCGAGAAAGATTTCCAGCGTTCCGCCACAAACCAGCCCCGTGTCGAACTTCGGGTCTTGGTTCAAGTCAAACTTTAAGGTTCGCGGCTTCTCCGATTCCATGACTTCCCGCGCTGCCTGCCAGACGTCGGCCTCGACGCATCCGCCGCCGATCGTGCCGACAATTGAGCCGTCATCACGTACCAGCATTTTCGCGGTTTGGAAAGACGGAATCGACCCACGCACGTTGACGATGGTCGCGACGGCGCCACGGCGTCCTTCACGCCGAAGCTGCACGATTTGCTCGTAGATATCCATGGCAACAAACGAACACTACGCCATGATTATCAGTCGGTTAATACGGAGCAGTCAATGCGGAGGACAACGTAGTCACGAGCAGAAAGGGCTTAGTGAAAAGAAGAGACTAATCGGCAGAAAAGCGAAGGCCCGGGTCATCACTCTGGGGGCCGTTGGCATTGAATCGGTGTGAACTGGTCCGTCAAACCCGAGATTATGATGGCCGAAGAGGCTGGGGAAAAGGTCAAGCTGGGCTTGGTTTTGGGTGGCGCAGCGCTTTCAGCGCTGCGGTAAGCGCTTCGCCTCTTGTTGCGGCTTTTAGCCGCTGAGGTGAATTTAGGGGGGATCAAAAGAGTTTTCCGCAACCTCGGAAGACTTACGGGACGTCAATGATTCCTGTTCCATTTCCCGCTCGTGATACCGTCTCTACCGACGGAACGATTTCATGAAAGCCGTTCGCATTCATCAATTCGGCGGGCCGGAAGTCCTGACTTACGAAGACATTCCCGATCCGCAGCCGCGCAAAGATCAGGTGCTGGTGCGCGTCAAGGCCTGCTCCCTCAATCATCTAGATTTGTGGGTTCGCAAAGGGCTACCGGAAGTGAAACTGCCGCACATCCTCGGCAGCGATATTGCCGGAGAAGTCGCCGAAATCGGCGAATATGTTACGGGGCTTCATCCAGGCCAGCGTGCGCTCGTGGCACCCATGCACTATTGCGGACACTGCGCGAAATGCCTCGGGGGACTCCAAAACCAGTGCCGCGCGTTCACCGTGCTGGGCAATGCTGTGGATGGCGGCAACTGCGAATTGATCGCCGTACCGGCCGCAAACGTCATCCCCATTCCCGATGCGCTCGACTTCAACCAGGCAGCCAGCGTCCCGCTGGTGTTCGTCACCGCGTGGCACATGTTGGTTGGTCTTGCGGCAATTCGTCCCGGCCAGACGGTGCTCGTCCTCGGCGGAAGTTCTGGTGTAGGAATCGCCGCCATCCAGATTGCAAAGATGTTTCACTGCCGCGTGATCACCACCGCTGGGAATGAAATCAAACTGGAAAAAGCCCGCGCACTCGGCGCCGATTATGGCATTGATCATTACAAGCAGAAGATCTCCGAGGAAATCCGCAAGATAACCAACAAAGAAGGCGTTGACATCGTCGTCGAGCACGTCGGCGCAGCGACCTGGGACGAAAGCCTGCGCTCGCTCAAGACCGCAGGTACGCTCGTCACCTGCGGCGCGACTACAGGGCCAAAAGTCGCCGTTGATCTGCGACATCTTTTCGCGCGCCAGTTGCGCCTTCTCGGTTCCTACATGGGGACGATGGGCGAACTGCACGAAGTTCTCAGCCACATCTTCGCCGGACGCCTAAAGCCAGTTGTGGACCGCGCCTTCCCACTTTCGGAGATTCGTGCTGCCCATGAGTATCTGGAAAAAAGCCAGATGTTCGGGAAAGTGATCATAACCCCTGAGCGATTCACACCCGAATCGGTCGCCAACTAGCAGGATCGTCAAAGCCACGGATGTGAAGACGCAAATCGCGCTGCTCTCAAAATACCTCGACTGTTGCGGCATGACCGGACGCCGCCGCAAGTTTTCGATCTCCGGTGACGAGGGGAGCACCAAGCAGTTCTGCCAACGCTATATACCCTGCGTCGTATGCCGACAAGCTAGGACGAAGCTGCCAGACTCGAGGCAGCAACAACACATGAGGATAGCGAGTGATCCGCAGATCGATAAGGTCTTGCAACGCCTCTCGCGCGCGCTGCTCTGTGATCGTTTTTTCGCGAACGAGGCGACCCAGCAGCTGCGCAACTTCGAGATCGAACAGATGGATCGTATGCAGAGATGGATTGCGCGAATAGATTCGCTTCTCGATTAATCGCCCGGTTGGCGTTTGCAAAAGCCACTCGATGGCGCTCGAAGCATCGAGTACGATCACCGACTCTCCCGCTCCTCTCGAACCAGTCGTGCGGTGTCGAGTTCTACGTTGACTGGTTCTCGTCCCCGCAAGCGTTCGCGCAACTCCGTCAAAGTTGGCTTCGCCTCAATCTCTTTGATTTCGGCAATAAGATAATCAGAGAGCGACATCCCCGCCATAGCAGCGCGAGCCTTTAGGCTGCGGTGCAGAGTCTGAGATACGTTTCGAAGCTGGATCATCGGCATGTAGTAAACATACTTGCATGTGCATCACATGTCAACGAACCCTTGACAACGCTACCCTCACCTCTCTACAATTAGCACTCGGTAGGCTTATCTGCTAATAGCAGTGCCTTTCCCAACTAAATCATAAGGTTACAGCGCTTCCATCCGAAGCACCGCTACCATTTCACTACTCGAAAGGAGTTTTAAACCATGGCGAAATTTGCACCGCTCCATGACCGTATCCTGGTTCGTCGCGTCGAAGAAGCGACCACCAGTCGTGGTGGCATCATCATCCCCGACTCAGCCAAGGACAAGCCGCAAGAGGGCGAAGTCATCTCCACCGGCAAAGGCCGCTCCAACGACGAAGGCAAGGTCTTCCCGCTGGCGGTAAAAGAAGGCGACCGGATCCTGTTCGGCAAGTACTCCGGCACCGAAATCAAGATCGACGGCGAAGACTTCATCATCATGAAAGAAGAAGAAGTCCTCGGTATCCTGACCGGCGCATCCACTCCGGCCAAGAAAGAACTCGCAGGAAGCAGGAAGTAGTTCGTCGTCCTCTTGGGGACGTCATCCTGAGCGGAGCCGTTTTTCAGGCGTAGCGAAGGATCTCGCGAGGATCGAATTAAAAGTTTAGCTAGAAGCTCGTAGCTAGAAGCTTTCGCTCATAGCTCGCAGCTCAAAGCTCACAGCTTATAAGGAGACACACAATGGCAAAACACATCGTTCACGGAGAAGAGTCGCGTCAGGCGATCCTCCGCGGCGTCAACCTTCTGGCTGATGCCGTGAAAGTCACGCTCGGCCCCAAGGGCCGCAATGTAGTCATCGAAAAGAAATTCGGTTCGCCGACCATCACCAAAGACGGCGTCACCGTTGCAAAAGAAATCGAACTAAAAGATGGACTCGAGAACATGGGCGCCCAGATGGTGCGTGAAGTCGCTTCCAAGACTTCCGACGTCGCCGGCGACGGCACCACCACCGCTACCGTTCTCGCCCAGGCCATCTACCGCGAAGGCGTCAAGACCGTCGCTGCCGGTGCCAATCCAATGGCCCTGAAGCGCGGCATCGAGAAGGCCGTCACCATCATCTGCGGCAAGATCGATAAGGAAGGCAACCGCGTCAATGGCGAAATCGACAAGCTGTCCAAGCCCGTCAACAACGACAGCATGATCGCGCAGGTGGGAACAATCTCGGCGAACAACGACGAGACCATCGGCAAGATCATCGCCGAAGCGATGAAGAAGGTCGGCAAAGACGGCGTCATCACGGTGGAAGAGTCGAAGACGCTCGAAACCCAGCTCGAAGTTGTCGAGGGCATGCAGTTCGACCGCGGCTACCTCTCTCCCTACTTCGTCACCGATCCCGAGCGCATGGAAGCCTCGCTCGACAACGCCTACATCCTGATCCACGAAAAGAAGATCAGCTCGATGAAAGACCTGCTCCCGCTGCTTGAGCAAATTGCGAAGTCCGGCAAGCCGCTCTTGATCATCGCGGAAGACGTCGAAGGCGAAGCGCTCGCCACTCTCGTCGTCAACAAGCTGCGTGGCACGCTGCAAGTCGCGGCCGTCAAGGCCCCTGGCTTCGGCGATCGCCGCAAGGCCATGTTGCAGGACATCGCCATCCTCACCGGCGGCAAGGCCATCACCGAAGATCTCGGCATTAAGCTCGAGAACGTTCAGGTAAGCGACCTCGGCCAGGCCAAGAAGATCACCATCGACAAGGACAACACCACCGTCGTCGAAGGCAAAGGCAAGCATGCCGAGATCGAAGGCCGCGTCCGTGAAATTCGCAGCCAGGTCGACAAGACCACCAGCGACTACGACCGCGAGAAGTTGCAGGAGCGGTTGGCGAAGCTGGTCGGTGGCGTAGCCGTCATCAAAGTCGGCGCCGCAACCGAAACCGAAATGAAGGAAAAGAAAGCCCGCGTGGAAGATGCGATGCATGCGACGCGCGCAGCCGTGGAAGAGGGAATTGTCCCCGGCGGCGGAGTCGCTCTGGCCCGTTGCGCCGCTTCACTCGACAAGGTGAAGGCGGAAGGCGACGAGCAGATCGGCATCAACATCGTGAAGCGCGCCATCACCGAGCCCCTGCGCCAGATCGTCGAGAACGCCGGCGAAGAAGGCGCTGTGGTCCTCGGCAAAGTGCTCGAAGCGAAGGAAGGCAACTACGGATTCAACGCCTTCTCCAACGAGTACGAAGATCTGGTCAAAGCCGGAGTGCTCGACCCGACGAAGGTCGTCCGCACCGCGCTCCAGAACGCCGGATCGATCGCGTCCCTCATGCTAACCACCGAAGCCCTCGTGGCCGAGATTCCTGAAAAGAAGGAAGCTCCAGCCGGCGGCGGACACGGCGGTGGCGGCGGCATGGGCGACATGTACTAAGGACTAGCCGTCCAGGCAGACGCGCCTTCGGCGCAAGAAGACCCAATGGGTGCCCCGTCCAAGCTCAGCTTGGGCGGGGCTTTTTTTGATCAAGTAAATTCCGCTATCCGTAAAATCTTGCAGATTTTCGCTGGAGTTGTTTGCGGTTGGCGTATGATCTGCGCCGCGAGGAGGAACCATGCTCCCAGACTATGGCGTTGTGGTCGGGCAGTACGCGAGCTATACCACTAATCAGGGCCAATGGATGCACGTGGACCTCAACATTAACGCCAACGTAAACAAGTCCACCATCGTGTATCAGGCCGCAGTTGACGTGAATGAACCGAATGGACTGTTCCAGTACCAGGTGTTCAATGACCTTGACATGAGCCTGTTTGCGCCGATTGCGGCGCTGTCTGACGGCTGGCATCACTTGAATTCCGACCCGAGTTCGGGAGCGATGGACTATGCGCGCAGTCCAATTCTGCAAAGGCCTCTCGGCTGTCTTGCAGTTTTTTGGGCGGTGCTGAATGCCATCTTCCGCACAAGCTATCAGACCTGGACCAATGTGACTGGCAATGAAGCGGGGGACGCGCTGGTTGCGATGGTGACCGCTTCGACTCGAGTATTTGCCTTCGGTGCGCCCTACACAACGGGATATGGAGTCCACGACGTCCACTGTAATCAAGGAGATCCACCGGGTCCATTTCAGGCTCTGGACGGTATCTGGCAGGATGGCTGCGTCTTCGTGATCAAGACTGACGGCACGCTGTCGGCCTATCTCGGGAAATTCTCAACTCAGTCGCTGAACACGAACAATAATGGACTGCCCATCTGAAGGCGTCCGTACCGCACTGCAAAATGCCGGATCGATCGCATCCCTTATGCCGACCACAGAAGCCCCGCCTTTCGGCGGGGCTTTTTTCCTTGGTTTGAAGCGATCCCCAAGGTCGATCAGGAATTCGCACCGACTGCGCCGAAACGTCGCGCCTGAAACAAAGCAGTCAAGTGCAGAATCAGGAACGTCGGTACCAGGTAGGTCGGAATCAGCACCAAGGGCAGCTGCGTCATCGGAGTCGTGGAAACAGTCCCGTAGAGACTAGGAGCAAGCAGCGGAACAAGCGCCCCAATACTCACAGCTACAGCAAGGTCCAAAATCCCAGCAAGATTCCAGGCCACGAATCTCCTGCTTCCTGCAAATCCCGGCCGGCGAAGAAGAGCCATCAGGACGAAAGGAGCCGTCACGCCAATCGACATATCGCCAAGCCCGGCCGGCCACGCGAAGATTCCCGGCAACACTCGATAGGTATACAAAGTCAGGAACCCGAAACCCGCCCATCTCCACGCCTGCATCCCCACAATAAAGCGAAGGTCGGCCGACAGGACAAACTCCCTTACGGGCCGGCTCGCCGAATATCCGATGAGAAAGACCGCTAAGGGAGCCACGAGGCCAATGAGTAATCCCAGCGGCGGCGCTCCCGGGGTCGTGACGAACGCGCCACGCGCTCCCAGGACAATGACAAGCGCCCCCCATGCAAGAAAAAGAACGGTGACAACAGTGCCGATCCCGGAAACCGCCGGAATATTGGGCCGATCGAGCTGCGACGTAATCGTGTGTGCCATGATGTGGCTCCTCTCTTCTGTCTTCTATGTACAGTCACTTGCAGTTTGCAAGTTACACGCGAATGTAGCATACTGACTTGCAGTATGCAAGTCACTCGGCCTGGCAAGAAGTCGAAAGAGATTAAAGCGAAAAGGGAAGCGCAGGATTTTCAGAGGTCGCGCTGCGCCGTCGCCTGCACGCTCGACCTGGTGGGCGATAAGTGGTCTTTGCTCGTGGTCCGGGACCTGTTCCGGGGCAGTGCGACCTATGGAAAGTTGCAGAATTCGTTCGAAGGCATTCCTACGAACATCCTCGCGGACCGCCTGAAAAAACTGGAAGAGGCCGGCATCATCGCCAAGTCCGCGTATCAGCAGCGCCCAGTTCGCTACTCGTATGAGTTAACGAAAAAAGGAAAGGCGTTGGGTGACGTTCTGCTGGCGATTGTGCGATGGGGCAGGGAACACATACCGGGGACACAGGTTCTGGGAAGGCAATTTCCCCGTCCGAAGTTATTGGGCGCGACCAAGCCCGCAGTATCATCCATACAGTGACCGTTGCGCTTCAACGCATTTTCGAAGTGACCGAGTACATGGGTCACCAAATCGGCACCAAGGGGTTTATGAAATAGAGGTGCGTCCTCCTCCACCCGGTCACCGGATTTTTACTTCTCGCAGGGGGATTCCCCGAAGCGCGCGTTCGAGGAAATCACAAAAGAACTTACCCGACGCTGGTAGATCGTCCCACACAGTTAGCGGGCTCGAAGCCACGATTTCGAGCTGCAAGATTTCAGTGTCGATATGCGAGAACAGTATCCCGTCCTCCGCCCCATCATCGTGCTTACCGGTGGG
>DATAUY010000270.1:0-32534 GCA_036268025.1 Candidatus Sulfotelmatobacter sp.
GAAATCCTAATTTCTCTATTTGTCCCGATCGCGGCCGTCGGCTTCTACGTTCCTTTTTCCTACGCGCAAGACTCTTGTTACGAACAATCGGAAGTCGCGGTTTATCACATGTCCGTCTCAGATGAGGATCGAGCTATCGCCTGCGGGCGCAGCTTCGGACTGAATGGAAACATCGGGCCTTTGCAATCTGACTTACGCGTAGAAACTGATCTGCCATTACCAGATACGCCTAAGAATGATGCAAAGATCCAACCGGTGGCGCGCGATAAGCAGCAACCCGATTTCAACCGCGCTATCTACTATCGAAACAAGCTGGAATTTTCCTTCGACGCCGGATGGCTCCCCATCAACATTCCTTTTCCCTTTGACATCCTCGAAGGCGACCCTTACGACCTCTATCCGCTGCGCTATACGCTGGTGCCGCTCGTCGCCTCACTGCGGTGGCAGGAAGGCAATCTATGGGGACCTCCGATTCTGCGCGGAAACTGGGACGTAACTTTCAGCCTGTCGGCCACTGCGATTCCTCGCGGCCCCGAGACCCACTATTTTTCCTATGACATGGGCCTGCGGCGGAATTTCGTTCCGCGGAACTGGCGCGCGACACCCTATTGGGACGTGCGCGCCGGCCTCGGCCTGATCGACGCAAAGGGTCCCCTCGGCGTCTACTACGCGCAGGGACAGGATTTCACTTTCACCATCAACATGGGCAGTGGACTGCGCTACAACTTCAGTCCGCGATATGCAATTTCAGCCGGGTTGAACTGGATGCACATCTCGAACGCCAATCGCTCTTCACCGCAATATTCGAACTATGGCATCAACGTATATGGCCCGATGATTGGGCTTGATATCCGAGTGAGGCGGCATTCGCGGCAGTCAGAATGAGACTGCTTTGGAGGCCACTTACCCCGCCAAGTCCGCATTCCCCCGCATTCCGTTCCCGCATTCCCATAGCGCCGTAGCGCTGTTCGACGAATTGCCAACCGATCTTCGGAAAAGGTAAGTTACTTCCTAACGGCATTTCCGTTGGGCCAAGTTCCTAAATTCCGATCTACACGGAGGTTCGCATGTCTCTCGCCTCGCGCAACCGCACAGTTCACTCGCCGAACTCGAAGATGGACGAAAGCCTGGACTCTTATTCAAAAGTGGCAAATGCTGCAAATGTAGGTTCGATCGCGACTTTTGTTGCTGATTTTCTGAAAGAGAAGTTGCAGGGAACACACGGACGTTTTATAACTCCGGTTTCATTGACCGCACTAGCGACTGGACTTGGCACCATGGTTCTCGGTGTGCCGATGGAAGGCAAAGTTGTAGTAACGAAAGCGAATATTTCCATCAACAGCACGGCTAGCTTGCTTCCTCCAACTTTCCTCGATCTTAACCATGACGGGGTTGCAGACCTGGAGTTAGGGCGAAATGGCTTCGCCTCTGGGGGGACGTTTCAGCTCGCAATCGGAGGGAGCGTGTTCAATGGCGGCGCAATCGTTACGCCCCATAGTTATGCGGCGGCTCTCCGGCATGGAGCGGGAATCGGCCCTTCTGGAAAGTTTGGGCGTTCATTCACCGTTGAAGTGTCGGGCGGAACAATCGGGGGACAGTCACTGCATTTTTTCGGAGACTGGGGCGGCAATCCAACAAACCGTTTTATGGGGGTCAAATTTCTCATAAACGGGCAAACACATTACGGCTGGGTGCGACTGCAAATCACCACTGGGAAGGGCGATCTTGGGGGCACGATTACAGGTTATGCCTACGAAACCATCGCCAACAAAAAGCTGGAGGCCGGTGTTCAATCTGACGATTTGGCAGACGCTGCGCCGGCGGAACCTGCTTTCCAAACGAGCGGGGGCTCCCTCGGTATGCTGGCTTTAGGGTTTGACGGACTGGCGATCTGGCGGCGTGATTTGTAACGGCGCGGGCGGCCCACCCTCTTGATCTTTTCTTTTCCGTCACCCTACGTAACTGAGGGTGCCCCTCGATAGGAGTGAAGGCGGTGTCAAGGACAAAAATATCCTGCCGGCGTTTTTGGCACCGTTTTTTTGCGAGGGTGGGAACGGTGTTGCCGGAAGCATGAGATTGTGAAAGCCAAGGCTGTGATCTGGAACGGTGGGCCATCCGCCCAGGAATGATTACGGCCTGACGTTGCGCTTACGCAGCCACACTTTTCTTCCCGTCTCTCAGAACCTTTAAGAACTCTCGCATAAAGAACGGCAGGTCCATCCACGTCCGAGAGCTAACGAGATTGCCATCCACCACTACTTCTGTATCTTTAAGCTTGCCTCCAGCGATTTCTACATCAGGCGCCAGCGCTTCGTAGGTCGCCACCGTCCGGCCACGAAGACCATCAATGGCCGCAAGGATGAGCACGCCGTGACAGAGCGCTGCGATTGGTTTTTTGCTTTCTACGAAATGCCGAACGATCTTTTGTAACTTTGCATCGTTGCGGAGAAATTCCGGAGCGCGGCCGCCGCTCAGAATAATCCCATCGTAACTCTCCGGATTGACATCCGCGAAAGCGATATCGGCAGGAATGTGATATCCGGGCTTCTCCACGTAGGTCTCCCAGCCCGGCTCGAAATCGTGCACCACCGATTTCAGTAGTTTCTTCACCGGCGCGCCGATGTGTACCTCAATCCCTTCTTCGCGCAACCGGTGATACGGATACCAAGTATCCAGAGATTCGGTGGCATCGCCCGCCACAAGCAGCACTCGCGTCATACAGACCTCCATGGATCGAAACGTAGAAGATCGACACGTATGGTACACGAGATCGGAGAGCTGTTCGGTGTGTGGCCCAGCGCTCGGAGGCCGGTGTGCACATTGGTGGCGTCATCCCGAAGGACCGCGCCTTCACTAGCGTTCCTCCAGCCCTAAGGCTTTCTATGTATTGAAACTTTGCCGAGTTTCTGTCATAAAATCTTGTCTCCCCTTAGGCCCCGCATCCCACATCGCTCTGAATCGCTGGAGGTATCTGTGTCTCGTAACTTTTGTATGAGTACTCCCCAAGTAACTCCTTTAGACAATTTTCGTCAGCGCATAACTTTCTATTCAACTGCTGCATTGGCTGCGGGCGTGAGCATGCTCGCGCTGGCACAACCAGTGGTCGGCGAGGTGGTCACGATTCATAAGACGCTATTTCTTGGGAATGGCGCCGATGGCTCGCCGCCGGTGCAAATTGATTTCAATAATGACGGAGCGATCGACATCTCATTCAACCAGTTCAGTGAAACCTACGGATCCGGCGCTCAAGCGATGGTCCTGCGTCCTCCCGTTGGTGCAGGAGTAATAACGAAAGGGATGGGATCGCGGGGACCCTATGTTTCCGCCCTGCTTCGCGGCGCGCAAGTTGGTCCGTCAGCGCACTTCAACGCACAATCGGATATCATCGAGCGCACTTTTCGGCCGACAACTGCAGGTTCGCAATGTGGCACCCATGAAAAACTCTACGGGCACTTCCCAGGCAACATCCCGGATCGTTTCATCGGCGTTAAGTTTCTGATCAACGGCGCGACCCACTATGGTTGGGTTCGCATGTCTGTCGACGCCACCATAGACGGTTGTTTCTTGGGAGCGAAGGTGACCGCCTATGCCTACGAAACGGTGGCCAACAAGAAAATCACAATAGGTTCCTCGGCCTCTGCCGCCACTGAAACTGAAGAAGATGGGCAGTCGCAGAAGAGTGCCGACGCCTTTGTGCGTCCTTCGCTCGGAATGTTAGCTCTGGGTGCGGATGGACTGTCATGGCGCCGGAAAGAACCTTCTGAAATCCAGGGAAATCAAAACCCAACCTCATCCAAAACCTAGGGACAGGAAGCTGTAAAGAAATCACTGGGCTAAGTCACCCGGGCTGCGTGGCCCACCCTTTGGCAGCGAGTGAGACTGGGTACATAAAACCGACTCTACTGTACGGTTGCGCAATGCCTTCTGCAAGGTGAAAGGACTTGCACCGTCGTCTCGGGTTATCGGAGAAAGATATGGGGAGAGAGATTTTGACTTCCTGGCGACGAAGAATGCAGCGGGTGCCCCGTCCTTGCGTTTTTTGCAAGAGCCTGCCCTGAGCTTGTCGAAGGGGCGGGTACGATGCGGCGGGCAGTGCCGGTTTTCGGCCGGAGCGCCTGCGGCGATGTCGGGTACACGTTCTGGCGACCACCTAAGCCACGCAATCCCTGAAAGAGATCTCCGCCCATCCCTCATTCAGGCGCACCGGGCCGGCTTCCTGCAAGAGATAAAATCGATAACTGCTCCATTGCCACAGCTCCGGAGACTCCACCAGTCCGCGCTTCACCGGATTGCGATGCATGTAGCGGAGCTTTTCCACGCGCTTCTTTGTCGTCCATACATTGAAATCGTAGAAGCGCACCTGCCAGAACGGGGTGCGCTTTTGGCCCGCGTGAAACCGCTGCCCCTGCCGCGGGTTCTGCTTCTTTCTTTTCGGCAGACGCACACGCGCTGTCCGCTGCTTCAGCACCTGCATGACAGTCGAGGGATTTCCTTTCTCCGGCTCGCTCAGCAGCAAGTGAATATGTTCCGGCATGACCACATATCCGACGACTACGAAGCGATAGCGCTCGCGCGTCTCTTCGAGGATCGTGAGGAACCGGTCGCGGGCCCGCGCGGTACCCAGCTTGGGCAACCGCCGGTAGCACGAGCAGGTGATAAAGTGCAGGTGATGCGCGCCGTACGTACGATGCAGGCCAGAGGGCATGAAAGGCCCATGCTACAGGCAGCACCGTTGCCGCCCCTTCGACAAGCTCAGGGCAGGCTCTTGCAAACAACGCAAGGACGGGGCACCCAGTGTTTCATTGTGGGAAAGAGAAAACCGAGAGGATGGGCCACCCGCCCAATGCTGTTGGACTGATGAGATAACTGTGTCGGCTCCTTTCCTCCGAGCCCTGGTCGCTTGAGCGCTTCCAAGTCTACTCGCCCGAAGGGAGCCGGCACGGCTATCTCATCAACCCATTATGCGCTGACGGTGTCCAGGGTCAAGGTCGCTCGTCACAACGGCGAGATAATTTGCTGTGGAAATATTTTGGGAAACCGCTTACCGTGGCCCGGGAGCCCGGTCTTTCCCCGGCGGCGTCACTGACTTCATGCCGAACAGCCCGGTGTAGACGATCACCGTGCCATCGTTAATTTGGGTGACGTAGACTTTTCCGGTTGTGCGATTGACGGCGATGCCAACTGGCCCGTTTCCGCTTTTCAGCCCAGCCAGGATCGTGTAGGAGCTATCGCTGATAAGCATAAGTCCATTGATGGAAGAAAACGACACCAGCGCGCTCCTGCCGAGTTGGAACTCGACTATACCCGTGGGAGGAGCAAAGGGAAGCTTTCCGCTGCCCGTGATTGTGCCCAGAAGCGCGCCCGATGACGCGTTGATTACATAGACCTTCGAGTTGAAGCCGTCCGTGACGAGGAGTTCGTTTGTTATCGGGTCGAGCGCTACGTTTCCGGGATTAGCGGGCTGGGGCAGAGTGAAGGTATTCGTGACCGTGTCACTCTGGCCGTCAATCACGGAGATCGTTCCCGAGTTTAGGTTCGCGACGTAAATCAGGTTGGTGGCGGAATTTGCGCGTACCCCAGCAGGCTCGCTCCCCACCGGTATTGTCGCAACGATGGTGTTGCTCGACCCGTCGATCACCGAGACGGAATTAGAGCCGCTATTGGCCACAAAGACCTCGTTCGTGACGGCGTTAACGCTTAGTCGAAGCGGATCCTTCAAGCCCGGAATCGTCGCCACCACCGTGTTCGAGGTGCCGTCAATCACCGATACGGAGTTCGCCAACGAACTCGCGACGTATACCAAATTGGTCACGGAATTTATGCCGACATCAGAGGGGCTCATCCCTACCGGGACGGTAGCGATGACCGTATCGCTCTCTCCGTCAATTACCGACACGTTATTGCTGTTGAGGTTCGTAACGTAAATACGGTTGGTAGTCTGGTTCACGGCGATCCGTCCGGGCACCGTGCCCACCGGTATGCTTGTTGTGGACAAGCTAAACGACGCGCCTGCCAGAGAAAGAACACTCAATAGATATCTGTGGGTAAATGCTGAAAATAGCCTCATAATCTCCTCACTCATGCTGTTTATATCTTGCGGCCACCAAGGGATTGGACGCTTACTGCAAGCGCCGATGCTCAGTGATAGCCGTGCTGCGCATTTATGGTGGTGCTGTAGCTGCAATCACCGTTCGCCGCCGCCTGAGTGGAGTTCGGACACGTGTGCCCTATCCCCACTCCACTGCCTGTCACCCCATTGGGAAACCTGGGGACAGACGGGACGTTCCTCGGTTTTCTCACTTCGTGGCGATTCTTTTCCCACCCGCAGAATAGGATTTTCGCTTTGTAACGTGACGAGATACCTGACGCTTCCTATCAACCCCGACGTGGACTGTGCTGAATTTTGACGATCCCGCAGCGGCGGCAAATGCAGCAGGATTGAGCGCGGTGAGCACCGCGGCGGGATTTCTGTCGATCACGATGAGCAACGTGCGAGCCGGCGCTTCTGGGGTTCTCCGGCCTCCCTCCCAATGCTTGATCGCGTCCAGGCTGAACCCAAATATGTCAGAAAATTTCGCCTGCGTCATGCCCAGCCGATGGCGGATAGCCTTCACGTCAACATCCTCAGGCACATGAGCCTTGAATCCTTCCTGCTTCCCGGCCAGAAAAGCCTCAACGTTGTCAAGCCCATCCATCATCTGCTCGAATTGCGTTTTCATGCTATCCCCCATACACCTCGAAAATACTGTCGGCCCGTTTCTTCAGCGTATTGCGCTCCGCCATGGACAGGTTCTCTTTCTCATTCTTCGGAAAGACCGTGATCAGAAAAACCGGGAATCTTTCGTTGCGCCAGATATACACCACCCGCGCCCCGCCGCTCTTTCCCATTCCCTTGCGTGCAACCCGGACCTTTCGAAACCCGCCCGTTCCACGGATCACATCACCACATTCGGGGTCTGCTGCAACCAGTGCCACGATGTCCGCGCGCTCCTCGTCGCCAAAGAGTTTGTTGGCAATGGCGAGATAAGTAGGCGTCTCGACAACCGTCTGCACAAATACCACTTGTACTCCATTGGACGCCATAGGTCAATCAGAATGATATGCCATTGGACACTAACGGTTTGGGTGGAAGAGGCAATGAAGCAATCCACAGCTTTCCACAGCCCATCTGCCAAATCCTGTGACATCTGACCTTGCGCTCCATAGGTCGAAACCATCAAAATGGCTTCGCAATAGTCGTCGCAGCCGAGCCTGACAGACGAATTAAGTTCTTTGAAATCAAGATTTTGACTTTTAAGTCCCGTGTTCTCAAGATTTTGCGCGGAAAAATGCGATCGAAATCCAGCAACTCTCATGCAATCAAGATTTTGCAAAATTTGAGGGGGGGAGGGTACCCTACTAGCGGGAGAAAGCGCATCCGAATCGGTCATCAGATCAAGCACCCCGTCATTCGGATGACGGGTTGGGGACTCCATGCAGGTCGCTGAAGTTCGCTTACGCTCCCACCCTCGCGTGATCGGCCATGCGCCGCTTGTTATAGCGTAGCGCGACATTCATGAAGACATTTCCAAGGGAGGTCTCGAAGCAGATCATCAGCGCTTCTGTGTCTTCACTGGTCTTGTCGCCCTGGTCGGCGGTGAGAAGTAGAGGAGGATGCACGCGGAAGTGGAATCCCTGGTCGTTGAGCGCGGAGATGGCGTTGCCGACGACCTGGTTGGCGAGTTCGAAGATGGTTTCTTTGATCAGCGCGTCGGACTCGGGCAGTTCCGCGCCGGCATAGTGGCTGGCGACCTTCAAGGCGGTCTCGGGCTCGAGATCGAGAATGATCCGGCCTTCGATGTCGCCGGTGACGGCGATCATGCCCGCGACTCCTTTGCGGCGATAGCCATCTTCTTCCATGGTGAGGTTGCCCACCTTGGTTGTCCCCTGCAAGCCTTCCGACAAGACGGCGTCAGCCGCGTTGATGAAAGGCTGGATCAGTTCCATCTTCATTGGAATTAGACTCCCGCTCCCGCGGCGTTGGCCACGGCGCCGTCTTCGCCCAGCACGTATTTGATGACCTCGTAGAGCACTTCGGGCTTCACTGGTTTCTGCACGAAGTGCCGCGCTCCGCGCTGCAACGCAGCCACGATGTTTTCCTGGTATCCGACCGAGGAAACCATCACGATGCGCGCATCGGGATGCGATTGGACGATCCGTTCAGCTGCCTCGATGCCTTCCATCTGCGGCATGGTGATGTCCATGAGCACGATGTCGGGATGCGTGCGGTCGAACTCGCTGATGGCAGTCAAGCCGTCCCCGGCTTCGGCCGCCACCTGCCCGCCGAACGTTTCGATCATGCGGGCGAGATTTTTTCTGGCAAACACGGAGTCGTCCACGATTAAATAGCGGACGGCCTGCCCGTCTTTACTGCGCTTTACTGGTGCAAACTGCTCCATACAGTCCTCCCCTGGTACTGCATAACTTAGGCACTGCATAACTGCTACTGCATATCACGCCCCGGCGTGTAGCGGCCAGATCACGCTGGTCACGGCACTTTACGGGACGAAAGTTAATCCCTACACAACCCTACACATCCCCACACAACCCGCGATTTACCTCAGCGGCTAAAGCCGGAAGGTTTGTCGCTCATGGGCCGCACGACTAAAGTCGTGCCCTTCCCAAACTTCTTTATGCGGTGCACCTAATTTCCGGCGCGCACCGCGCGGCTCGAACCTATGTCGCCGCCATTGCGCGCGCACACCGATTGCAATGTGACGCCCATGGCGTCGAGGCCGACTATGCGCAATGCATATCCGCGTTCGATGGCCGCTTTCGGCATGCCATATACCACGCAGGATTCTTCGTTCTGCGCGATAGTCAGACCGCCTTCCTTCTTGATGGCGCCCAAACCTTCAGCACCGTCATCTCCCATGCCGGTCATCAGAACGCCCACTGCGCCTGCGCGGAATTCTTCCGCCACGCTGCGCAACAGCACATCCACACTCGGACGATGCCCGTTCACGCGCGGCTCCTCGCTGAGCACGGCAATGTCTCCCAAAGGCAGCCGTTTCACTTTCATGTGGCGGCTTCCGGGGCAGATCAAGACGCGGCCGGGCTGCAAGACATCTCCCGATTGCGCTTCTTTCACGCGCAGCGGACAAACTTCATCCAAGCGGCGCGCGAACATGTCGGTAAAACCCTCCGGCATGTGCTGCACAACGACGATGGTTCCCGGGAAATCTCCGGGCAACTGCGAGAGCACATATTCCAGCGCCTGCGGACCGCCGGTCGAAACGCCGATGGCGACGATCTTTGTCGGCGCTCCGGTCGCCGCCGCGATTTTCTGCGGTTTCTCCGGACGGCCGGATAACATTCGCGGTTTGAGCTTGCAATCAGCGGCAGCTTTTATTTTTGCGATAAGTTCCCGCGCGGTTTCCGACATGTGCGCGGTCGCATCTTTCGGCTTGGTGAGGAAGTCGAACGCTCCCAGCCCCAGAGCTTTCATCGTCACCGTCGCGCCTTCGGTGCTGTGCGAGCTGAACACGATCACCGGAACCGGTTGCCGCCGCATGATTTCTTTCAGCGTGTCGATGCCGTTCATGCCCGGCATTTCCAGGTCGAGCGTCACCACGTTTGGTTTCAATTCGTCGATCTTTTTCAGGCAGAACGATCCATCTACCGCGGTGCCGACCACGTCAATGGAGTCATCTCCGGCGAGCATCTGCGGAATCAGCTTCCGCATCAGAGCTGAATCGTCTACTACGAGGACGCGAATGGCATTTTTCTTCATGCCTGTCCTCCTACCGCCGGAGTCAGCGCCAGCCGCATACGGTCTGTATGCGATAGCAACAGGCCTGAATTCGCCTGCCCTAATTCCTGGGGCCGCAAGCGCGCCACGTGCTCGACCACCGCGGGCAAGTTCAGGATCAGCACCACTCGGCCATCTCCCAGGATTGACGCGCCTGATACGAGGTCGGTTGAGAATGTCTGGTCGTCCAAGGCTTTGATCACAAGCTCCTCTTCGCCTTCCAGTGCATCGACGATCAATCCGTACTTCTTCTCGCCCACTGTGATGACCAGGACAAACAACTTCGACTTGCGGTCACCCTCGAGAGCGGGACGTCCAAGGCGGAGGATCGGCAGCACCTGATTCCGCAGTTGCAGCACTTCGTAATTGTCGACCTGATGAACTTCCCCTTCGACCGTGCGCGCAATTTCCGTGACCGCATTCAGCGGGATGGCGTACAGCCGCTGCTCGACCCAGAACAGCAACGCCTTGATGATGGCCAGCGTCAGCGGCAGCTTGAGCCGGAACGTGGTGCCGTGTCCGGGCCGCGTTTCGAGGCTGACCGAGGCCTTCAGGCGGTGAAGCACGCTCTGCACAACGTCCATGCCAACGCCGCGCCCGGATACTTCCGTGACCTGCTCGGCGGTGCTGAAGCCAGGCTTGAAGATGAAGTCGAGGATTTCAGCCTCGCTCATGTGCGATGCTTCTTCAGGCGTGGTCAGCCCAAGCGCGATCGCCTTGGCGCGAATTTTCTGCGCGTCCATGCCGCGACCATCGTCGCTGATTTCAACCACGACTTGATTGCCATGGTGATATGCGTTCAGGCGCACCGTACCCTGCGGAGACTTGCCCAGCTTGCGCCGTTCTTCCGGAGACTCGATGCCGTGGCTGATCGCGTTGCGCACCAGGTGCGTGAGTGGTTCGGAAATGGCGTCGAGAATGCCTTTGTCGAGATCGGTGTTCTGTCCGCTGACGGCGAGCTCCACTTCCCGCCCGCATTGCCGTGAAACATCGCGCACCATGCGTGGGAAGCGGCGGAACAACTGGTCCACCGGCACCATGCGGATCTTCATGACCGAGCGTTGCAGATCATTGAGGACACGCGCCTGGAATGCCATCGCGTCGGCGAATTTTCCGCGTAGCGCTTCTTTCGGATAGCGCTTGGTAAAGTCGTTCAGCGCCTGCTGCAGCATGGACTTGCCGATAATCAGCTCGCCCACAAGATTGAGCACGCTGTCGATGCGTTCGGCTTCGACGCGCAAAACGTTTTCCTGCGGAAGTCCAACGCTCGGCACAAGCGGAACGTGCGCAGCTGCGTTCTCGGCTTCGGGCGAGTGCAGAGCGGGCGTTTCTCCCGCTGCCGGAGAAGTAATGTCAGGCGCGGCCACATTCGCTGCCAGGAGCAACTCGACGGAAACTTCTCCCGTGATGGTCGGGATGTTCCCTTTGGCCGAAATCTGTTCGACTGCCTGCGAACTCGCAAGCACAAACTCAACGTGCTTTATGGCGGCTGGAGACTTCGCGTCCGGCCGCACCGCGATGATTTGTCCAAGTCCGGCGAGCGCGTTGTGAATCAACTGCCGGCCGGCGATCGGCATGGCGCAGTGCGGATCGATCTTCACCACGACGTGATACACGTTCAGGCCGCTGGCCTGGGCTTTGTTCATTGCGACGGTTTCATACTCAGTCCACAAATCGTTCCTGGAATTCTTTGCCGTCTTGCCCGAAACCTTCTTCGCTTTCTTTGTCTTGCCGGATTTCGGGGCGGCCGTCAGGTCCTGAATTTTGCGGCTCACGGCTTTGGTCGACGGGAGCTTCGCGTCTTTGTGGTAGGCGGCAATCATTTCGGTAAAAACGTCTGCTGCTGCAAACGCGATTTCAGCGACTGCCGCATGAGAAGCCGATCCTTCGAGCGAGAGCGCGTCTTCGAACTGGTGCGCAAGCTCGCTCAACTCGCGCAGCCCGCAGGCCGCGGAGTCTCCCTTGAGCGTGTGCACCGTGCGCCGGATCGAGCGCACGATCTCCTCATCGCCGGGAGTTTTCTCCAGCTTGAGCGCTTCGTCATTCAGCGCCTGCAGCAACTCCTGCGAGGTCTCGAAAAAGAGTTCCCGCAGTTCGAAGCCGCGTTCATCGGGAGAATACGTCATCGCTACTCCTTCACCTCAAGGCGCTGGTACGCCGTTCCGCTGTCTTTGTGTACCATCTGAAATTTCTTGGTCAGGCCAAGCAGGCTCTCTGCGTGTCCGACAAACAGATATCCGTTGGGGTTCAAGCAGCGGTAGAACTTCTCGATCAGCCGCTTCTGCTCGGCCTCGTCGAAATACATCATCACGTTGCGGCAGAAGATCACGTCATTGCGCTGTGGCAGATATTCGGTCTTCAAATTGTGAAAGTCGAAGTGGACCATTTCCTTCAACGACTTCTTCACCGCGTACCGGTCGGCAACTTTGTCGAAGTAACGCAGGCGGTAGCTGTAGTCCACCATCGACATCTGGTTCTCGCTATAGGTGCCTTCCTGTCCATGGCGAAGCACCGAGTAGCTGATATCGCTGGCCAGGATCTCCACGCGCCACGGCGGAGGGATCAGTGGCTTTGGCAATGGCATTTCCACTGGCACTGGATTGCGCAGGTAGTAATAAGCCAGCGCGTCGGTCACAAGCATGCCCAGCGTGTACGCTTCCTGTCCGGTTGAGCAACCGGCGCTCCACACACGAATTGAATACTCACGCCGACGGTTCTTGTTCTTCAGCAACTCTTCAAGAATGCTCTTCTGAAATAGGTCGAGCTGCGCCTTGTGACGAAAGAAACTCGTCTCATTGACGGTGAGATTTTCCAGCAGCTTGGCCAGTTCTTCCTTGCCTCGCTGGCTGATGAGCAAACGGTAATAGGCGTAAAAGGAGTCCAGGCGGCATTCCTTCAGTCGGCGTAGCAGTCGATCCTGAAGAAAGTGCGTGCGGCGCTCGTCGAAGTGCATGCCGCACTCCTGGTAGACCAGCGCCTGCAACAACTTCAGTTCCGCTTCCGTCAATAGGGGAGCTGGTGCCGCTCCGGTTGCGCTCATGCGTTCGTCTCTTTAGATCAGTGATTAGTGATCAGTGGCCAGTGGCCAGCAAAACCCTTCGATCGATTTCACTGCTTGTCTGACCAGTGGCCACTGACCACTGGCAACTGCTATTTCGCCGCTACGCCCTTGGCGTCTTCCTTCTTCACGACTTTCTTCTCGACCGCCTTCAGGCTCTCCGGAGCCAGCAACTTGCTCATGTCGAGCAGGACCACCAAGCGCCCGCCGACTTTGCCCAGCCCGGTTACGCAGTTCAGCCCGCCATCCTGAAAGACCGCAGGAGGAGATTCCACCGCATCGGCAGGAATCTTCAAAACTTCCGAGGCCGAATCCACGATGAGTCCCGCCAGTCTTCCCGCATGCTCGACCACGAGAATCCGATTCTGGCGCTTCTGCGTGGCCTGCTTTTCGCCGAAGCGCTTGCGCAAGTCCATGACGGAAACAATTTTGCCGCGCAGATTGATCACGCCTTCGAGGTAATCGGGCGCGTCGGGAACTGCGGTGATCTCCGGGACGCGGACAATCTCGTGCAGGGAAGTGATGGGCACGCCGTAGGTCTCGCGCCCTACCTGGAATCCGACGATATGAAGTTCGCGGCTCATTTTCGGTCACTCATGATGTCAGGCTCCTCGCGCGTGCCCTAGAAACGCGCTCCTGCGGCGGCCGTGCGCGCACGGCCGGATGCTTCGGAACCTGATGAGCTACGGGCGTTTTCCAGAGAGAAGCGATCGATGAACTCGAGCAGGCTGCGCGACATCTTCGACATCTGCTCCGATGAGGCGGCCAGTTCGGTCGAACTCGATGTGGATTGCTGCACCAGTTCGCGCATGCGCTCCATGGCCTTCACCACGGCCTGCGCTCCCGATGCCTGCTCTTCTACCGCCGAGTTGATTTCGTGGGTAATTTCGTTCAGCCGCGTGGTCGCTCGTGCAATCTGAGACGATCCGTGAGACTGCTCGTTCGTGGCCGCGCCGATCTCCTGCGCGAATTTGTAGACCTCGGTGACCACATTCGATATCTTCCGCAGGGCCGAGTTCAACTCGCCGCCGAGTTCGAGGCCTTCGTTCACGATTGAGGTCGAACGGTTCATGTTCTCGACAGCCTTGCGGGCCTCTTTCTGAATGCTCTGAATGAGTTCGGAAATTTCCTTGGTGGACTGCGCCGACTTTTCCGCCAGCTTGCGGACTTCGTCGGCAACCACGGCAAATCCGAGTCCATGTTCGCCCGCGCGAGCCGCCTCGATCGCAGCGTTCAGCGCAAGCAGGTTGGTTTGTTCGGCCAGATCGTCAATGACCTCGATGATCTTGCCGATATCGTCCGCCCGCTGCCCGAGGGCCCCGATGATTTCGCCTGAAGAATTGATCGTGGTGTTGATGCGGTTCAGGCCGTCGGTCGCCTTTTCCATGGTGCCGATGCCGTTGTGGACTTCCTCGCGCGATCGGTTCGAAATATCGAGCAGAACCTTGGCTGTGTCGGCCACGCGCTGAATTGACGCCACCATTTGATCGATAGAGGCCGAAGTCTCGCTTACACTCGAAGCCTGCACCTGCGTGCTCTTCACCATGTTCTGCACGTTGACGCTCATCTCATGCATGGTGCTGGTGACTTCATCGATAGCGGAAGAAGCCTGCAATCCAATCTTCGCGGAGTCATCCGAAGCGCCCGCGACCTGGTTCGAAGCGCTGGCCACCTGCGACGAAGCGTCGCGCACGCTGCGAACAAGTCCGGCCAGACCGTCCACCATTTTGGCGAAGGCGTTCCCCAGCGTGTCGTGCGTGGAGCGCGGCTTCACTTCCAGTGTCAGGTCCCCGCCCGCGATGGCCTCGGAAACCCCAGCCATTTCCTTGAGGTAAGTGACCATCTTGTGGAAGGTACGCGCCAGTTCGCCAATTTCGTCCTGGCGACTGAGATCGATGTTGTGCTCGAGATCGCCGGTATTGCCGATACCGCGAGCCACGTTCATCAGTTTCGTGAGCGGATCGGTGATGGACTTCGCCGTCCGGTAGGCGATCACGACGCCGAGGCAGAGAGCGAGTATCGTGCTGAGCAGAGAAATGATGATGGTCGCCGTCGCAGCCGTTTCATCCGACTTGCGGCGTTCTTCGACCAGTTTGCGGTTCTCGACGTCAGCCACGTCGAGCGCGTCGGTCGAGTTCTTCACCCACGCCGAAGCGTCCTTCTGCAAGTAATAGATTTGCAGTTCGGCGACGGTTGCATTGCCGGAGTCCACATCCTTCCGCTTTTCGATCAGCGGCTGGGCAAACTCCTTGCCCCACGATTGCTCAAGTTGCTGGACCTTCAGCAGGGAACTCTTGACCTGGTCTGAATTCGCCAGGTTCTTGCCTTGCTCAAGCTTGTCGTTGAGCGTGCGCAGACCTTCGTCCATGCGGTCAACTTCGCGGGTATCGCCGCTGAGCAGGTAGTTGCTCAGGTAGAGGCGGTTCTGCATCATCTGGAAGCGGACGGCGTTGGTCGCGTCCGCCAGTTCGAGCGAGGCCTCGGCGGCCTTCTTAGCCGCGTGTTCGCGCTGCACCGCCGACCAGTTCACCAGGAACAGCACCAGAACGGTCGTCAGGATGATGCCGAAATTCACATAAAGCTTCTTGCCGATTGTCATGCCCATCTCCTCCGCGGCCAGGCCACTTACCGCGGCTCAAACTTGAAATCGATGACTCCGGATGTCTCCACCGCTGCCGGTTCGAAGCGCCACTTCCTGGCAGCATCGAGTGCCGCATTCGCCAGCACCGGATGTCCGCCGACCACCCGCGCATCTTTGACAGTGCCATTGGGTGCGACCACCACCTCGATCTTCACAGTCCCGGAAATGCTCATTCTTTTCGCCAAATCCGGATACAAAGGCTGCACTCTGCTCTTCGCGCGGCGCAGGATTTCCTCGCTCTGCGCGGTCTGCGCTCCCGAAATACAGGGGCCAATGCTTAGGGCCATGGTGAGGGCGGTCAGCACAGCTGCCGTCGTTCGTCGAGACACAATTCCTCCTGTGCAGAAAAGCTGGCGGATACAAGTGTGCAAAGTCTGGGCCACCAGTAAGTTCTTGCAAAAACCAAAGTAATAGGCGCTATCCAGTTGAAATAAAAAGGCTTGGCTGCTGGAGGGAGAGCTCAAAACCGCCTTGCTGCTGATTAGGGATGTCTCACTGCGTCGAAAAAGCTATTCTCCTCTCAGTCTGAGACGGCAGTCTCAGTTCGGATCGTGAGATTTCACATAAAGGTACCTGCCAGCGACATTTGCTTGACTCAAATTGAGATGGCAGATACTTTCCCAAATAGATTCAAGCACTTGTGAATCGAGAAGATTATTCCCCAGTCATCGGAGCTGTAATCGGAGCCGGGCGTGCCCCAATCCCTCCCCCAGCGAGTGGAATGGCGCCCGGCTCCGATGAGGATTTTCAGAAGTTATTGCTTCGCATTGCGGCCCTGGCAGGCGGGCGCTCCGATTCGACGACCCTGATTCGGCTTTTCTGCCGCGCTACCCGCGAGTTCTTTCAGGTATCAGGCGTTTACTTCTGGCGCTGCCAATCGGCCGATGAACTGGTCGGCGAGCAGGCCGACGGGAAACTTTCCGATCGCTTCTTCGGCATGCGCCTGCAATCGGATCAGAGTGCGGTCACTGCCGAGGCAGTTCGCCAGCGCCGCACCATCGTCGCCAACGGAATCCGTTCGAAGGCATTTACTGCCGCCTTCGAATTTGAAGCGCGTTCGCTCATGGCTGCGCCGCTGATGGTATTCAACGAAGTCATTGGCGCAGTGACATTTCTGCACGATTCCAACGACGATTTCTTTAACGAAGACCTCGCTGCCAAAGCGACGATATTAGCGGGCCAGCTCGGCACTCTGCTTGAGGCCTCCCGCCTTGGCGAAGCTTCGCGCGAAGAGCACCGGCGCGCCGAAATCCTGGCCGACGTCGCGCAAGCTCTGCACGCGACGCCGGATGTCGCCGCCGTCGTGGAAGCCCTTGCCGATCGCCTGCGCCTGCTACTTCGAACTCGTCTTGTGTGTGTGCTCCTGCGCCGCGAAGGGCCATTTGAGTTGAAGGCCGTTTCGGCGGAGACTCCTCAGCTTGCAACCTCGGCCCGCGCTCGCCATGACCGCCAGACCTTACGCTTCGCCGCCGATCTGGCCCAACGCGCCATTTCGGCCGGAGAGCCCATCACACTCTCCATTGGCGCCGACGTTCACTCGCTGGGCAATCTTGTTTCCGCGGGAGTGCTGATCGCCGCGCCCTTTCGCACTTCGCGGACCCAGGGCGCGATCCTGATTTATCCCCGCCACGACGGAGTTTTTACTGCCGAAGAGAAGAACCTGGTTGCGGCCATTACGGGCTTCGGAGCGGTCGCCCTAGCCCATGCCGAATTGCACGCCACGTCGCATGCACAGGCCCGCGAGTTGCAACAGTTGATCGAGATCTCCTCGGAGCTTGGCTCCAGTCTTGATCTCGAACACTTTCTCCAGGCCTTCGTGGTCCGCGCCGCAGACTTTCTCGGTTTCGGCCGATGCTTCATCGCCCTTCTGGAAGATGGCCAGTTCATGGTGCGTTACGGCGTGGAAAAGGGCGAGCCGCGGCGGGCGGAGATGGTTTTCCCGGAAGGCATGGCGACACGCTCCCTCCGCGCCAAAGAAGTTTTCTGGACCGATGAAGCCAGCCGCGTGCATGGCGCCGATCTCGACAGCGTCAGCAAATATAAGGTGCGCCAATTCCTCGGCGTGCCACTTTTGGGTACAAGCGGACAACTGCTGGGCATGTTCGCCGTGCTCGACCGCCTCGACGGCGCAGGAATTTCACAAGAGGACATTCGCCGCGCCCGCGCCCTCTCAAACCAGGCCGCGGTCATGTTGGAGGCAGCGCACAATCTGCACCTCTCACAGCAGCAGCGCCGCCGCGCCGAGGCGTTGGTTGAATTGGCGCGCGAAATTGACGGCGCGCTGCGGCTGCCCGAGTTCTCCCGCCGCTTCGTCAGCCGGATCGCTGAACTCACCGGTGCCGGCGCGGGATTGCTCGTTGTATTGCATGAAGGACGCTGGCAAGTGGCGGCCCTTTATCAAGGTGGACGCTCGACTTCAAAGCTGCTTCCAGCAGCTCCGGAGCCAGATCAGAAGGCAAAAGAGAATTCCGCAGCCGCCGGGGTAGAAACCAATCCCTCCGCAGTGAATGAATCTCCTCTCGACCGCGAAACCGAACGTGCCATGGCCTGTGCGCTCATCGAATTTCTGCCGCAGCATCCCGAGGCCGTAGTTTGCAGTCCCACCGGGCAAATGCTCGGTGCCGAGGCATCGAAGATTTTGCAATGGCCCGACTGCACACTTGTCCGTTTGCCCGGCCCGGCGCAGCATCTTGACGGAGTGCTTTGCCTCGAAGGCCGCTCCGCATCGCAGAATCCCGAAGACAGGATTTTCCTCGAAACCATGGCCGGCCATGCTGCCATGGCGCTGGCCAATGCCCGTCTCTTCAGCCAGGTCGAGCAGGCCAACCGTCACTGGATCGAAATCTTCGACGCCATCACTGACTTTATCGTCGTCCACGATCAGTCGGACCGAGTATTGCGGGTGAACCGCTCTCTGGCCACGATGATCGGCGTCGCGCCCTCGGAACTGATCGGTGTCAAGATGCGGGCGCTGATGGCGATGACCAGCGAAGCGGCCGCGTACTCGTGTCCTTTCTGCCGCTCCATGTCCAACGAGGCAGACGAATTCGCCCATCCGGTATTCGAACGCACCTATCTTGTCTCTACTTCACGTGTGCATGGCGCATCCGGCGATGGAATGCAGACCATCCACGTATTGAAAGACATCACAGACCGCCGCGAAGCCGAGCGGCGGTACCGCGAACTCTTCGACAACATTCAGGAAGGCCTCTTCTTCAGCACGCCCGACGGACGCTTCATCGAAGTTAACGACGCCATGGTTCGAATGCTGGGCTACGCCAGCAGGGAAGAGTTGCTCCAGATTGACATCCACACGGAACTCTATCTCGCGCCCGAACAGGGCGTCCGGCATGCCAAGCTGATGGACGATCAGGGGCACGTGCGCAACTTCGAAGCGACGCTGAAGCGCAAAGACGGATCGCCGATCCACGTGCTCATCAACGCCTTCGGCCTTTATGGCAATGCAGGAAAGTTGTTGCAGATTCGCGGCCTCATGCTCGACGTTACCGGCCTGCGCACCTATCAGACAGAACTTCATCGCGAGCGCGACTTCTCGGCCAAAATTCTAAGCAACACGCAAAGCCTGATTCTCGTCGCGGATACCGCGGGCCTGATCAGCTATGCCAACCGCCGTTGGTATGAGGCCGGATTCGAGCAAAAAGAGTTGCTGGGCCGGCCCATCCTCGAACTCGCCTGCCCCGGCTACGCCGGCCCGCTCTCAGATGCGATCCAAACGACGCTGAACAGCGGGCAGGTCGACAATCTGGAACTTGAAATCGTCCGCCGCAACGGAGCGGTCGGCAAATTTTCTGCCAACCTAAGTCCTATGCGGGATGAGCAGGGCATCGTCACCAGCATCATCGTGGTGCTCACCGATATTACGGACTCGGCGGTGCTTCGCGACAAGCTGGTTCACACAGAAAAAATGGCCGCCATCGGCCAGTTGGTTTCCGGCGTGGCCCACGAGGTCAACAATCCGTTAACGGCGATTCTTGGTTTTGCCGACTTGCTGCTGGAGAATCCCGATTTGCCCGAAGCCGCCCGCAAAGATCTGCGCGTGATTTTGCAGGAGGCGCAGCGGACCAAGCAGATCGTTCAGAACCTGCTCATTACCGCGCGCGAGTTGCCCCCGCAGCGCGTTGCGGTGGAATTGAATTCGATCCTGCGCCGGACCATCCAGCTTCGTTCCTATGACTTCAATAGCCATGGGGTCGAGGTGATCGAGCACCTCGATCAGAATCTGCCGGACGTAGTGGGAGATCCGCAGCAGTTACAACAGGTCTTTCTCAATATTCTGAACAATGCCTACGACGCGGTGCAGCCGATCGGCCGCTCGGCCCGTATTGAGATCATAACTACCAAAGCGGGCAACAGCGTCGAGGTTTCGTTTACCGATAATGGCCCCGGCATCTCGCATCCCGACAAGATTTTCGATCCTTTTTTCACCACCAAGGAAATCGGCAAGGGAACTGGCCTCGGCCTCAGCATCTGCTATGGCATCGTGAAGGGCCACAGCGGAGAAATTCTCTGCCACAACAACATCGGCGGGCAGGGCGCGACATTCATCGTGCGCCTGCCCGCGGCATCCGACACCGCTTCCTTCGGTGTGGCTGCAGGAGTGCGACAACCATGAGCCTGCCAGTGTTGAAACATCAGACCCTGCCGGTGCTGCTGATCGAAGATGAACCGGCAGTGATGGCCTACGTGCAAGCCGCGCTCGAACGCAGTGGATATCCCGTAGTCTGCTGTGAATCGGGCGCAGATGCCTTGCGCCTGCTTGAGACCGGATCGTTCCTTGGCGTCGTCTCCGATATGCGCACTCCCGGCGGCGTGGATGGCGGTCAGGTTCACGCCTGGATTGCGCTGAACCGTCCCGATCTCGCTATGCGCCTGGTCTTCATCACTGGCGACATCGCCAATGAGGAAACGGTTGCAACTTTGCGTCAGACGGGCGCTCCTTGCGTGGAGAAGCCCTTTCGAGTGCAGCAATTTATCGAAGTCATTTCGAAGACATTTGGGAAGGCCGAGTGAAGCACACGAACAAAGAAGACTTTAGCATCCGCCTGCTGATTGTGGATGACGAGCAAAGCATTCGCAAACTCTGCTCGACAGTGGGCGAGGCGCTGGGTTTTGTCTGCCTTGAGGCTGAAAGCGGAGAGTCCGCGCTGGCGTTGCTCGAAGAGCAATCCGTCCACATGGTGCTGAGCGACATGGTCATGCCGCGTATGTCGGGCCTGGAGTTTCTGGGGAAAGTGAAGAAATTGCTGCCGCGCACCGAAGTTGCGCTCATGACCGGACACGGCTCGATCGAAACCGCGGTGCAGGCCATGAAACTCGGCGCCTACGACTACATCACCAAACCCTTTTCGCCGTTGGAAGAACTTCGCCTGTTCCTGCGCCGCATGGCGGAAAAAGTCCGTCTGGTTGAGGAAAACGAATTTTTGCGTCAACGCACCGATTCGGAAACGGCCGTCCACGGCATCATCGGATCGTCCGCCCGCATTCAGGAAGTGCTGCGCATGGTCGCGCGCCTGAAAGACACGCGCACGCCGGTTCTCATCTACGGCGAAAGTGGGACTGGAAAAGAGCTCGTCGCCCGAGCCATGCATTTTCGCGGCGCCTTTTCGAACCGCCCTTTCGTGGCGGTCGATTGCGGATCCCTGGTCCCCACCCTGATCGAAAGCGAACTCTTTGGTTACGAAAAGGGCGCGTTTACCGGCGCGTTGAAATCGAAGCAGGGACTTTTCCAGTCCGCCGACGGGGGCACCATCTTCCTCGACGAAGTCGGGGAACTGCCGCTTGAATTGCAGGCCAAGCTCTTGCGGGTGCTTCAGGAGAAGGAAGTCCGCCCGGTCGGCAGCAATCAGCGGGTGAAAGTTGACGTTCGCGTGATCGCCGCTACGAACCGCGATCTCGAGGCCGCTTATAAGAACGGGACCTTCCGCAAAGATCTTTATTTCCGCTTGAACGTCGTTACGCTCTACGTCCCCGCGCTGCGCGAGCGCCGCAGTGACATTCCTATGCTCGTGCATTGGTTCCTTGAGCGTTATGCGCCCGGTGCGGAGATGCCTGTAGCCAGCGCGGCCATGAAGTCCCTGATGCAATACGACTGGCCTGGCAATGTTCGCGAACTGGAAAACTGCGTCGAGCGCGCCGTTGCTCTCGGCAACGGCCAGGGCATCGATCTCAGTGATCTGCCGCCCTCTATCGCCTCGGGAGCGCTCATGGCATCGCCGATTGTCGAGGCCGCAGCCAGGAGCACGGTTCTCGATCCCGATCTCGCGGTAGTCGGAGCAAGCGCTCCGCGAGCGGCCTCGTTCACGACCGATCTTGAGGACATTGAGCGCGCTACCATCCAGCGTGTTTTTGAGCAGGTGAAAGGCGACAAAGCCCTCGCTGGACGCATGCTGGGCATCAGCCGCGCTACGCTTTACCGCAAACTCAAGCGCTACAACATCGGCATGGGATCGCCGGAAGCCTCAGCCCACACCTTGCAATAGATCCGCGAAACTCACTGCGCGGGATTGGAGTGGTGCGTTTGAGAATTGGATTCGTATCAGAGCACGGCCTTCAGCCGTGCCGCCCGGACATCTCGTCTCGAAAACCCATCGCTGAAGCGATGCCCTGATACGAATCATCACTCCAAGCGGCACCCGTACCTGCGAGAGTCCCGACCCCCGGAATTCCAGACGCAAACAGAAATCGCTTGACATCTGCATAGTGTTGTAGTTAACTACAACACTAGATGGCATAGCCATTACTGAGGAGACCAAACATGAAATCCCTTCGCTTCGCATTGCCGTTCGTTCTTCTGGCGCTCTCGACCGCGGCCGTGGCCCAGTCTGACGCGCAGAAATCCTTTGACGCAATTAAAGCTTTGGCAGGCACCTGGGAGGGACGCGCCACCCTTGATCCTCCCAATGCCAAAATGGGCAGCGACGCTCCTACGCGAGTGTCGTTACGTGTAACCTCGCGGGGAAACGCGATCGTACACGAGATGGGAGAACTCGACAGCGCGAAGGACCCCACAAAGTATGATCATCCGGTCACCATGCTTTACCTGGATGAAGGTCGCCTTCTCCTGACGCACTACTGTGACGCAGGAAATCGTCCCCGCATGGCAGGAAAGTTGTCGGAAGATGGCAAGACCATCGATTTTGATTTGCTCGACGTTGCAGGCCCTACGCAGTACGGTCACATGCAGCACGCCAAGTTCACCATCGTCGATGACAATCATCACGTCGAGGACTGGACTTTTCTGATGCCTGGCGACAAGTTGATGCGCGGCCACATCGACTTGCAACGGACGAAGTAACCAGAACTTTGAAGTATTTAGGGAAGCCTGATGGACCGTGAGTGGAACGACAGTCAGCCGATTTACCGCCAGCTTCGCGACCGCGTGGTGGCGATGATACTCGACGGCGTGCTCAAAGAAGGCGATGCGCTGCCTTCCGTGCGCAACGTCGCCGTCGAGTATCGCGTAAATCCGCTCACGGTCCTGAAGGGCTATCAGCAATTGGTGGATGAACAATTCGTCGAAAGTCGCAGAGGCCTTGGAATGTTTGTCAAAGCTGGAGCGCGCAATCTGCTGCTGCGCGGGGAACGCGAAAAATTTCTGGAGGAGGAGTGGCCCAGGATTTCGGAAACCATCGAGCGCCTGGGCCTGAAGCCGGAAGAGCTTCTGAATGGAGGCTCGCGTCGTTCACCCGCAAAGTCGCCGAAAACCACAAAGGAGGAACGCTGAAGCCATGGCATGCATAGAAGCACGCGGCCTCCGCAAAAGTTTCGGAACTACGGTCGCGCTCGATGGCGTCGACCTGCGGATCGAGGAAGGGCACATTGTCGGGCTCATCGGTCCCAACGGCGCTGGCAAGACTACGGCGCTGAATGCAATTCTCGGGCTTACTCCGTATCAGGGTGAGTTGCGAGTACTCGGGCGCGATCCCTGGGCGGAGCGCGAACGGCTCATGCGGGATGTCTGCTTCATTGCCGATGTTGCCGTCTTGCCGCGCTGGATGCGGGTTTCGCAGACGCTCGAATACCTTGCCGGAGTGCATCCGCGGTTCGATCGGGCGAAAGCGGAAGGCTTCCTGTCGAAAACTGACATCAAGCGCGAGAGCAAGGTCAGGCACTTGTCTAAAGGCATGGTGACCCAGCTTCACCTCGCGCTGGTCATGGCTATTGACGCGAGATTGCTGGTGCTCGACGAGCCAACGCTCGGCCTCGACATTCTGTATCGCAAGCAGTTCTACGATTCGCTGCTCAATGACTATTTCGATCACAGCCGCACCATCGTGGTGACCACGCATCAGGTGGAAGAAGTGCAGCACGTGCTCACCGATCTCATGTTCATGGACCGCGGCCGCATCGTATTCAACCGCGCCATGGAAGAAGTCGAGTCGCGCTATCTGGAACTGTCGGTGCGTCCCGAACAGGTAGCCGCAGCCCGGGCGCTTCGTCCGATATACGAACGCCAGGCAATCGGACGCAACATCCTACTTTTCGATCACGTCGATCCCGCCGCTCGTCAGCAGCTCGCCGCCCTGGGAGAAGTACGCACTCCCAGCATCGCCGACTTGTTCGTCGCGGTCATGGGCAATCAAGCAGGGGAGCGCAAAGGAGCCGCTCAATGAACACTCAAGCGAACGCTATCCCCGGGTCTCCGCCGGGCTCGCAAGGAATTACGTCCGAGGCGCTGTCGGCGACTCGGCCGTTCTGCTGGTCGGTGCGCCGCGAGTTGTGGGAATACCGTTCCATCTATCTCGCGCCGCTGGCCGTCGCCGGCGTCTCACTGCTCGGATTTTTGATCGCCACGCTGGGACGCGCGTTGTCGATGTCCAACCTCGATAAACGGCTGGCAGTCCTCGAACAACCCTATGAGTTCGCTGCGGCCCTGCCAATGCTGGCGGCGATGGTGATTGGTGCGTATTACTGTCTGGACGCCTTCTCCAGCGACCGTCGCGATCGGAGTATTTTGTTCTGGAAGTCGCTGCCTGTTTCCGACCGGACCACGATTTTGGCCAAGGCTACGGTCCTGTTCGCCGTTCTTCCCCTAATCACATGCGCGATGATCATCGCCGTAGAAGTGATCATGGTGACGTTGAGCTCCGTCGTCGTCCTGGCCAGCGGCCTGAGTGTCGCGACCTTCTGGGCGCATATCACTCCATTCCATACCTTGTGGGGCCTGCTCTATCACATGATTACGGTGCACGTGTTGTGGTACGCGCCGTTTTATGCGTGGCTGCTGCTGGTGTCGAGTTGGGCGCGGCGCACGGCAATCTTATGGGCCACATTACCGCCGCTTGCAATTGGCATCTTCGAAAGGATCGCGTTTCACACGACCTATTTCGCGAACTGGATCATGTACCGCGTCTCCGGCGGATCGGAGGCCATTCCGATGGGCAGCGACCACTCGATGGGGATGATGACGCACTTCGCGCTGATCCGCTTTCTTCTCACGCCGGGGCTGTGGCTTGGCCTGGGATTCACCGCCCTATGCCTCGCTACAGCGATACGCCTGCGCCACTATCGCGGGCCGGTCTGATTCGAAGAGAGCTCCCTGCGGGGCGCGCATCGAAGCTAGATTCAAGGTGTATGAGTACGCAGTATTGAATAGAGAGCTGGAACAATCGCAATGGGGAGATGGTGCTTCAGAACCTGAAGCGCAGTGACGTAATAGATGGGTGCCGGACTACAAAAAAGGCCGAGCCAGAATAAAGGCGGTCGTGAGGGCCACGAATGTCGGCGAAACCGCCTAACGCTAGCCCATGACCGCCTGCTTACTTCCGAATCTGTACCTATTAAAGCTCCCTAACGCTCGGGACGATATCGGGGGAATACCGTATTTTCAGCTGAGAAGGAACGTCCACGCAGCCGAAGTGAGACTCTCATCTCAGCTTGAGACGCAGCCGCACTGCTTTTTCATGCGCTTAGTTGCATTTTCTTCGCTAACTCATTGAAAACTCATTCCCCTAAGTGCTAGTACCTCCGTTCCCAGAGATGGCCGCGTCGTTGCTCCCTTCCTGTGCGAACCGCGGAACCCGGCTCCCCACAGCTCTTCCTAACCGGGAAGAGGGGAGCCAGACCGCATCTTGGTTTCAGTAGCAAGACCGAGTGAAACGAGCCGTCAGAAAAGAATTTCGCAGGGAGATTTTCTTCGCGTGGCGCATCACGGTATAGCTCCAGCTCGCAGCGCGCATGTCGCAAGCCCGGTGGAGAGCCTCGCCCGCTTCTTTCCGGACGCGACGCCGGTGCGCATGCCGGTGCAATTCGCGCGCATTCTCGATGCAACAGAGGCCGATGACTTCAGCGAGAGCACGGTGCTGGAATTCGGCACTCCGCGGGAGGTCTTATTCGCCTGCAATACGCCGCTCGAGTTTGCCGACGAACTTCGCCTGCGCACCAGCGATGGTTCGCTCGACGTTAAGGTTTCAGTTGTCGCAGTGCAGTATCAACCCGGCAAGACGCTCGTGGCTGCACGCTTTCTGGGCGACGTGCCTAACTGGATCGTGAAATCATGACACCTTCCGCACCCATACAGGACCTCGCAATTCAGTGGGCTTCGGCCCGCAAGCTCTATCCCATTTATTTCGAACTCGCGCGCGAGTTTGCCATCGAAGCCAAGGCGCATGCGGATCTCGAAGCTGGCGTCGAAACGCCAGGCAAAGAGGTCGTCGAACAGACCAACCAGTGGCTCGAGCACATGGATTCGCTCATCCAGGTCCACCAACTCCGGCAGTTTCTGCAAACCAGTTCAGTCGTGAGCCAGGATGGCATCGTCAGCCTGATCCAGCACTTCCTCGCCAAACCGGCCAAATCGGATATTGTCCGCGACAAAGTTGATTTTCTCCTCGTGCAGTATTTCAGCCAGATCGCGCCTACCGGCATAAATGATTCAGAAGTGGACCTTGCCTATGTCGCGCAATCGCTGGAAGCCATCGCAGGCGAGGTCGAACTCAAGCCTCCGGTATGGTTGAACGCGCTCGACCGCGTGCTCGAAGCTGCGCGCAAGTGCAAGTCGCTGGATGAACTGCTGCATGGCGGAATTCTCGAGCAGGGCCGCAAAGCCAAAGGACTGGCCGGAGAATTGTTCTATCTGCCGGTGGCACTCGTCGCCTTCACTCGCTTCGGTTATCTCATGCGCCGCGTGTTTTTCCGTCTCATGCTGGGCGATCTCAATACCATCCTTGACGGCCTGACTGAACTCGAAGAGAAGGGCGTCCAAACCATTGACTGCCGACGTGCCCAATTCTCCGCGCAGGAACCGATCATGCGCCTGCGCATGATCTGCCAGTCGTGGAAGGTCATGTTCCAGGCTGAGTATTCCTCGGGTTCGCCGCTGCGCATGCTGGTGGATCTGCGCGCGTCCGTTGAATACGCGCTCGGACGAGGCAAAGCTGCTCCTGATGCGCAAGGCAAACCCGCGACCACGAAGCCCGCGGTTCCGCCCAAGCCGGCGCCCAAGGCGCCACTGGCCAAAGCAGCGGCTGCAAGTGCCGGTTCGCCGGCTTCTGCCGCGAAGCTGGCGCCCAAACCCGCGGTCCCGGCCGAAGCTCCGGAATTCGAAGTAGCCGGCGCCCCCGACTGGGACCCAGATTCTGCTTCAGCCAGGAAAAAGTAAAACCGAATTCCAAGCCATAGCACGAAGTGACTCGAAAGCAGGAAGGGAACCCTGGAGTGGAAACGCCGACCGTACTGATCATCTCCGACGAAGCCGATTTCTCGCGGCGAATCACCGGCCGCTGGCAGATGGAGCGGAACGTTCCCACGTTTACCTTGCTGAGTGGGGAACTCTGGCCTCGTTTCGCCGTGGACGCCTTCGATGTTGCTATCGTCGGCACTCTCCGCCGTGACCTGCTCTCTGTCGTGCTCGAGCCATTGCATTCTACCGGCCAGCCTATTTTCTGCGTTGTCCAGGATGCGGCCACGGCACAACTCGTGCGCGAACGCTGGCCGCGCGTCGCGATTCTTAGGCCGAGCGAGCATTGGCTCGAAACTTTAGTGCTTGCCGCCGCAGAAGCTGTTCACCGTTCGCGCGCCGAATCGCGCGCCCGCTCGGCTGAGCTTTCCTGCTCGACCTTCGCTCGTGAAGCTACCCTCGGCCGCTACATGCTGGAAATGCGCCACAACTTAAACAACGCGCTGACATCGGTTCTGGGAAATTCGGACTTGCTGCTGCTGGAGCCCGGCAGCTTGTCCGCCCAGACCCGGGCGCAGATTGAGACGATCCGCAACATGACGTTGCGCATTCACGAAATCATGCAGCGCTTCTCGTCGCTGGAAAAGGAAATGAACGTGGTAGCGCAGCAAGCGGTGCAGGATTCAGGCAAGTTGTATGCCGCGGTCGCGGCAGGAGATTGAAGAGCAGTGGGCGGCGGGCAGTGCCTAGTGAAGAAGCAACCAGTAATGAGTGATGAGCAAAGACTTGCGGCGTAATTTCGATAACAACTGACAAAGGGAACTGAGAACAACCTGACTACTGGCCGCTGATCACTGATCACCGATCACTGATCACTGGCCACTGACTCTCGAGAGGAACATGCACAGATTGATGGCGGGCGTAACGATACTGGAACACGAATTATCCGAACTGCGCCTGCTCGTCGAGCGCCACACCGGAGTCATGCTGGATTGTCCCAACAGCGCGCTGGCCGCGCACGTAGCGGAGTATCTCGAAGCCCAGGAACTCGATTCGCCTGGTGCTCTGCTCACGATTCTGCGTGCTCCCAGCCTCGATCCCGCGATGCTGGCGGAATTTCTCGATGGCGTGCTGAATGTCACTACTGGCTTCTTTCGCCATCCCGGAGCGATGCACGCGCTGGCCCGCCACGTTGCGCCCCAGCTTTATGCGCGGAAATCCTCCGATGGGGCCTGCACGCTGCGCATCTGGAGCGCGGGCTGCTCCACGGGCGAGGAAGCCTACTCGATTGCAATGGCTCTCTGCGAACCTGCGCCGAATGGAAATGGCAACACAAACGGCAACGGATCACCCAATGGCAGTAAAGACGCGAAGCGCACCGGTGGCATCGCCGAAGGCGCAACGCTTGTTGCGCCGACCATGAAGGACTGGTCCATTCACATCGTAGGCAGCGACTTGCTTCCGACGTCAATCAAGAGCGCTGAGCGCGGACTCTATCCCCAATCGGCACTGACTGGGCTTCCGCCTTCGATCATCCGTGCTTGCTTCTCCAAGATTGGGAGCGCCAGTAACAACGGAAGTGAGCCGCAAGAAGGAGCTCAACCGGCCAACGGACCAACCAACGGAGCAGGGAACGCAAACAACGGAGCGCATCTCCTGGTCAAGCCGCGTCTGCGCAGCATGGTGACCTTCAACACCATGAATCTCACCAAGCCGGTCTACATTGGCCGCTTCGACTGCATCTTCTGCATGGACGTGCTTCCGCATCTTTCCCGCGTCCAGCGGACGGCATTGATGGAACGTCTGCACCTGTATCTCGAACCCGGCGGTTATCTGTTCCTAAGCCAGACCGAAAAGCTATGCGTGTCGAACCTTAATTTCCGCCCTGAAACCTACGACGGATACACGATGCACCGCAAACCCCTGGCGGCCAGCGCCGCATACGGGCGGTAGGACTAGAGAATAACGGCTTCGGTGGCTTACTAGGTTGGTCTAAAGCTTTACCGGGAACCCGGAGGGTTCTTTGGCGTCCTCCCCATCCGGCAAATCCAGCACCCCGGCAGTGATTCTCTTTTATTCGTAGTACTAATTCGTCGTACTCCATGAATCCGCCATGCTCGCCAGTATCGTGCCATTCGAATATCGTAGGTCCCGCAAAAGACTGTTCAGATCCATAGGCTCTCCCTTACGCGAACAAGAATTCCTTCGTCCGCAACTCCTTGATCGTATCCCGCAGCTTCGCCGCTTTTTCAAACTCGAACCGCTTCGCGGCCTCGCGCATATCGCTCTCGAGCTTGCCGATGTAGGTGTCTACTTCTTCCTGCGACTTGAACTCCGGGAGGCCTTCGGATTCACCAGCAGTCAAATCCGCGTAGTCGGCGGCCACGATCGCTGCCAGCGTCATATCCAGCGGACGCACAATCGACTCCGGAGTGATCCCATTTTCCTCGTTGTATGCTGTCTGGATAGCGCGCCGCCGCGAAGTCTCATCCATTGCGCGTTTCATCGAATCGGTCATGCGATCGGCATACAAGATTGCCCGTCCGTTCAAATGCCGCGCGCAGCGGCCGATCGTTTGAATCAGCGATCCGGCGGAACGCAGGAAGCCTTCTTTGTCCGCGTCCAGAATCGCCACCAGCGAAACTTCCGGCAGGTCCAACCCTTCGCGCAGCAGATTGATACCGATCAATACATCGAACTCGCCCTTGCGCAGGTCGCGCAGAATCTTCACCCGTTCGAGCGTCTCGATCTCCGAGTGCATGTACCGGCACTTCACGCCCACTTCCGCATAATATTCCGCCAGATCTTCCGACATGCGCTTGGTCAACGTTGTGACCAGCACGCGCTCTCCAATGTCCACGCGCGCGCGAATCTCGTGCAGCAGATCGTCGATCTGTCCCTTGACCGGGCGCACTTCCACCGGCGGATCGATCAGACCCGTCGGCCGGATGATCTGCTCCACAACCACGCCCGCCGATTTAGTCAATTCATACGGCCCTGGAGTTGCCGAAACATAGACCAACTGGTTCGTGCGATGCTCAAACTCCTCAAATGTCAGCGGGCGGTTGTCCAGCGCCGAAGGCATACGGAATCCATACTCGACCAGCACTTCTTTCCTCGACCGGTCACCCGCATACATGCCGCGCAACTGCGGCACCGTCTGATGCGATTCGTCGATGAACATCAGCCAGTCACGCGGAAAATAATCCAACAGCGTCGGAGGAGGTTCACCCGGCAAGCGCCCCGTAAAGTGCCGCGAATAGTTCTCGATGCCGTGGCAGTAGCCCATCGCCTTGATCATTTCCAGGTCGAACATCGTCCGCTGATGGATGCGCTGCGATTCGACCAGCCGTCCCTGCTTCTCAAGTTCAACTTCCCACCACGCCAATTCTTTCTTGATCGACTCCACCGCCGCGGCGCGCGTCTCGTCCTTCATCACATAATGCGTCTTGGGATAAATCGGCAGACGCATGTACTTCTGCTTCACTGTGCCAAATAGCGGATCGATCTGCGTCAGCGACGAAATCTCATCTCCCCACAGCTCGATGCGATATGCCATATCGTCGTAAGTAGGGAAGACCTCGATCACGTCTCCGCGCACGCGAAACGTCCCACGGCGGAAGTCGCCGTTCGTGCGCTCGTAGAGAATGTCGACCAGCTTGCGCGTAATGTCCTCGCGCTTGATCTTTTGTCCCTTTTCTACGAACAGCATCATGCCGTAATACGCTTCCGGCGAACCGAGTCCGTAGATGGCGCTCACCGACGCCACAATCAGCGCGTCGCGCCTCTCGAACAACGACCGGGTTGCCGAAAGTCGCAGCTTGTCAAGTTCGTCGTTGATGGTCGATTCTTTTTCAATGTAGAGATCGGCCGCGGGAACGTAGGCCTCGGGCTGGTAGTAGTCGTAATACGAAACGAAATATTCGACCGCGTTGTGCGGGAAGAAACTCTTGAACTCGTGATAGAGCTGCGCCGCCAGCGTCTTGTTGTGGGCCATGACCAGCGTGGGACGGTTCATCGCCTCGATCACCTTGGCCATGGTGAACGTCTTGCCCGACCCCGTCACGCCCAGCAGTACCTGATGCTGCTCGCGATCAAACAGTCCCCGGGTCAGCGCCTGAATTGCGGTCGCTTGATCACCCTGCGGTTTGTAGGTGGAAACGAGTTTGAAATCCATAAGAACAGCTTCTAGCCGTTAGCTCTTAGCTGACACGAACCTGAGGATATCTTCACTTGCGGACACAAACTGTCCGCGACCCGACGATGGCCCCATGACCTATAGCTGTCATTCCGACCATTCGCGAGGCAAAGCGGAGAAACCTGCTATTCGCATACATCTCCAGGCTTCATGTAGCGACAGCCGCCCTCGGCTGTCGGGCCGGGCAAAGCCCTGGCAGGATCTCGCCAGCAGCTCCACAGACCCAAATTCCGGCGCCGGGGAACCTTCTATTATAGAGGGTGCGGAGCGTAGCTAGAATCCTACCGGCCGTTCAGCAGCAACGCCGAATGCGCTCTCCAACGCAAGCGCAGCCGATCCTAAAACACCTTCGTCAAACAATCGTCCGATTAACGTCACGCCGTGCGGCACGCGCCGCGGCGTCGCGAACGTCGGCAACGGATGCTTCGGATCAGGGGCCCAGTCGCTGCGTGCTTGTGATACTTCCACAAATCCTGCACGTAACGTGAGCGATGGATGCCCGGTGAAATTCGTGATCACGAGCATCTCATCGCGCAATGACGGCACCAGCAGCAGGTCTACTTCCGCCATCAGTCGCGCCATTTCCTGCGCGACCTTGCGCCGCATGCGATCGGCCTGCACGAAATCGACTGCCGACAGGAATCGTGCCTGCCGGAAAATATTCGGCCACGCATCGGGTACTTGTGCTTTCAATTCGCGCAAGCCTCCGCTCAGAGTCAGCTCTTCAAATGCTGCCGCGCCTTCGGCAAATAGGATCAGGTTCAGCGAATCATAAGGCCAGTCGGGAATCGAAACCTCGACCAGTTCCATCCCCATTTTCTTCGCTGTCTCGAGTGCAGCCCGATCGACTTCGGTCGCCGGACGCTGCTTCATCCATGCTGGAAAATAACCGACACGCAGTCCCTTCACGCTCGCGTTCGCGTCGAAGTTGAGATGACTTGGTACGCTCGCCAGATCCCCCGCGTCTGGCCCGGAGATCGCCTGCAAGACAAGCAACGCATCTTCCACGCCGCGCGTCATCGGGCCGAGCTTGTCGAGAGACCAGCACAGCGTCATCGCTCCCGTACGAGCCACACGGCCATATGTCGGGCGCAGCCCGGTCACGCCGCAGCGCATCGACGGACTCACGATGCTTCCTCCCGTTTCACTCCCAATCGAGAATCCAACCAACCCCGCCGCGGTGGCCGCGCCAGGCCCGGCGCTCGATCC
>DATAUY010000271.1:0-15318 GCA_036268025.1 Candidatus Sulfotelmatobacter sp.
GATCAATCCCGCTATTGTGATCTGGCCGGAGTTTCGGCCGATGTCGTTGCGTCATTCGACGGTCAACAATTCCGCGAAAAGATGCTCATCACGCATCGTGGGCTGAGCGGTCCTGCGATTTTGCAGATTTCCTCGTATTGGCAGAAGGGCAAGCCCCTCGGCATTGACCTCGCTCCCAACGCCGAGGTCAGTACAGCTTTTCGCAACGCCCAAATTCCACGGACTGTTGCAACGTTGCGATCGGAGCTCAGGAAATCCCTGCCAAAACGACTCGCCGACCGCTGGCTTGAACTGCACGAGCCCGCGGCATGGAGTAACAGTGCACTTGTGGATTTCGAGCGAGGCGTCCACGCGTGGAGAGTTGTGCCTTCCGGGACGGAGGGTTTCGAGAAAGCCGAGGTGACCCTTGGCGGCGTGGACACCGACGAACTTTCGGCCAAAACAATGGAATGCAAAAATGTCCGTGGACTTTTCTTCATTGGTGAGGTTGTCGACGTAACCGGACACCTCGGCGGATTCAACTTCCAATGGGCCTGGGCTTCGGGCGCGGCCGCTGGCCGGGCATTGTAGCGGTTCAGTTAGAATCGCATCTTGCGTCTGTCGATCGAAAAACTTATCTATGGCGGCGACGGACTGGCGCGCCTGCCTGCGGACTCCAGCGGCCGGGGCAAAGCAGCCTTTGTTCCCTTTGTCCTGGCCGGCGAACAGGTGGAAGCGACAATCACCGAGCAAAAGGCCGGGTTTGCTCGCGCAAGCGTTGACGCCGTCGTCGAACCTTCGCCGTATCGCATCCAGCCGGGCTGCCGGTATTTCGGCGAATGCGGCGGTTGCCACTACCAACACGCAAATTACGAACATCAGCTTGAGATTAAGAAAGAGATTCTGCGCGAAACGATCAGGCGTACGGCGAAGCTTGAATTGCCGGTTGAAATCGAAGTTCATCCCTCGCCGCCGTGGAACTATCGCAACCGGTCGCGTCTTCAGGTACAAACCAAACCAGCCTTCGCGATCGGCTATTACAAGATGGGATCGCATGAGTTGCTGCCGATCGAAGAGTGCCCGATCAGTTCTTTGTTGATTAATCGCGGAATTGCTGCGCTCTGGAGTAATGGACGTGCGGGTCAAGTTCCGCAAGGCGTCGCGGAGATCGAATTTTTCGCGAATGCGGATGACTCCCGGATGCTGATGGAAGTCTTGTGCACGCCAGATTCGCGGCGTGCGGCAGTAAGGCAATGGGCGGAAGAATTTCAGGCATCCCTGCCGGAGATCCTGGGTATCTCCGCTTTCCGGAAGGAACATTCTGGATCGGTAGAGAGATTGCTGAGTCTGGGCGCGAACGATCTCACTTACCAAACCCAGAACGCCTCGTATCGCGTGAGTGCAGGTTCATTCTTCCAGACAAACCGCTATTTGACCGATGAACTGGTGAAAATCGTCGCCGCCGGGCAGGCTGGCGACCTTGCACTCGACCTTTACGCCGGCGTGGGGCTGTTTTCCACAGCCCTGGCATGTGATTTCCGTCACATCGTTTGTGTTGAATCGTCACAGACATCCTCAGGCGACCTCGCCTACAATTTGCCCTCGAATGGAGAGGCGATCCGGGCCACAACCGAGCAGTACCTCGGGCGCGGCGAAAAATCGGTATCCGAGGGCGTTGCGACCGGACGCACAACTGGGAGCCCTGACCTGGTAATCGTGGATCCGCCGCGAGCCGGCCTGGGGGAACGCGTGGCGCGAAGATTGGCGATCTCGGGCGCGCCACGCATTGTCTATGTGTCGTGCGATCCGGCGACGCTGGCCCGCGACCTGCTGCCGTTGCTTTCCGGTGGATACCGCATCGAGCACGTGCACCTTGTCGATTTGTTTCCGCAGACGTTCCACATCGAGACTGTCGTGCATCTCGCGCGCTGATTTTCTCTCCTTCGTTAATTCATTCTTATGATCTCTGCCTCTACAACCGGCGGCCCGCTTGCGTTTCAGTTCAAAGCTGCCCGCCAGCCAATTTTCTGGGCCGCGCTCGCCCACGCCGGAGGAATCGTCATTGGCGTCTATGCGTGGCGCCCGGCTTTGTGGTGGGTCGCGGCCGTGGTGATGTTCGCGATTGTAACCGTGTATTTTGCGGGACGGCGGGCCCGGTTGGCATGGATTATGGGCCTGGGAGCGTTCATCCTTGCAGGGGCGCTTCACGTTCAGTTGCAAAGCGGATCCCGCGCGCTTGATACAGGCATCCAGCCCTTTGCAGACCGGCAGGAATTGCAGATCACAGCTCACGTCACGCGAGATGGACGGCTGCAGCCCGGAACCATGGGCGAGACAAGGCAAACTCTCGACATTGAGGCCGAAGAAATTCACCCTGAAACCGCCGCGATCATTCCTACGCATTCGGGCATACGCTTGAGCATTTACGCGGTCGGCCCGAAGTCCGCCGGCCGTAACTCTTCAGATGAGACGGAAGCCTTCAATCCTGGCATGCGCGTTTTCCGCTATGGAGAACGCGTTCGCGTGATGGCAAAGCTCAGATTGGCCCGGAATTTCAAGAATCCCGGGGCTTTCGACTATCAGGGCTACATGGCCGATCGCGGCATCGCCGCACTGGGTTCGGCGAAGATTGAAAATGTCGAGCGGCTGTCCGGATTTGCGGGAACTCGCACAGAGGAATTGCGCAGCCGCTTGCATCGCAGCGTTGTCGCGAAAGTGCATCAGCTCTGGCCCGAGCAAGATGCCGCGCTGATGGACGCGATGATCATCGGCGAGGAGGCGTTCATTGATCGCGACACGCGCGCCGATTTCCAGCGTTCGGGCACGTATCATGTGCTCGTCGTTTCTGGAATGAATGTCAGCATCCTGGCCTTCGTCGTCTTCTGGACACTCCGGCGGCTCCGCGTGGGAGAAATCCCGGCTACTTTAAGCACGGTTGCACTTTGTATCGCATATGCGTTCGTTACCGACGTCGGCGCTCCGGTCTGGCGCGCCACGCTGATGTGCGCCGTCTATCTGGGAACACGCCTTCTCTATCGCGACCGCGCCATGCTCAATGCGCTGGGCGCTGCGGCGCTTGTGCTACTCGCCTTCGATCCGCGGCAGCTGTTCACCGCCAGCTTCCAGATGACCTTTGTGTGCGTCCTTATCGTGGCGGGAATTGGAATTCCGGTCCTTCAACGCACATCACAGCTCTACAGGCAGGCATTCAAAGCGTGGGACTCGAACGACTACGCGTCGAAGCTGCCGCCCCGAGTCGCGCAGTTCCGCGTGGAGTTGCAGATGATTTCCGCGCGGCTGGCACGCTTTCTTGGAGAGAAGTTTTCGCGCGGCGTGGTCCGTGGGACCGCAGGTTTTTTTTTGGCGCTGTGGGAATTGCTATTCGTCTCCATCGTGATGCAGGCAGGTCTGGCCCTGCCGATGGCGTATTACTTTCATCGCGCGACCACGATCGGTTTGCCGGCCAACCTCGCAGTTGTGCCGCTGACGCAGTTGATGATGCCCGCAGCAGTTGCGGCATTGACGCTGGGATATCTCTCCATGCGGCTGGCGAAAGTGCCCGCGGTAATCGCATCCGTCGCGCTTCATGGCATCACCGGGACCGTGCATGGACTGGGGTCTTTGCGCGCCGCGGACTTAAGGATCGCCATGCCATCGAGTCTGACAATCACGATAGTTGCGATGGTATTGGCATTGGCGATCTGGGCGGCGCGGAGGAAGGCAGCTTTCGTTTGCGCTGGTCTTGCCGCCCTTTTCCTGGCTGCGATTGCTCTCGCAGTCATGCCTCCAAAGCCGAGCATTCATTCTGGAGTCCTGGAGGTCACTGCGATTGATGTGGGCGAAGGAGACTCCCTCTTGCTGGTCACACCAAAAGGCAAAACTTTGCTGGTGGATGCCGGAGGGCCCATAGGACCGGGGGGCTCGCAGCTCGACTTCGGAGAAGATGTTGTCTCGCCGTATCTGTGGGCCCGCGGAATTTCGCATCTCGACGCGGTCGCGATCACGCATGGGCACTCCGACCACATTGGTGGAATGATCGCCATCATCAAGAACTTTCGGCCTGATGAATTGTGGGTCGGCTTGCTGCCTTCAAGCTATGCGCTGGAACATGTCATCTCAACCGCAGAAGCTTTTGGCGTCAAGGTTGTGCGGCATTGGGAGGGAGATCAATTCCCCTTTGGCGGAGCCGATGTTCAGGTCCTGTTTCCGCCGCGTGACTCGCGAGGCGGAACTAAGCCGCAGAACAACGATTCGATGGTGCTGCGTGTGAGTTACGAAGGCTCGTCGGTCCTCCTGGAAGGCGATGCGGAGAAGGAAGTGGAACGATATGTCGCTTCGACCGAACATCCCAAAGCTGACCTGTTAAAAGTAGGCCATCATGGCAGCGCGAATGCGACGACCTCGGAGTTGCTGGAGTCTGTGCGTCCGCAATTCGCGGTTATCTCAGTCGGTTCCGGAAACCCGTATGGCCTGCCGCGCCTTCAGACTCTTTCGCACCTGGCCGCTGCCGGAACCCGAGTTTACCGCACCGACCTTCATGGGGCGGTGACTTTTTATCTCGACGGGCGCTCGGTCACATCTTCTGTGGCGGCTCCTCAATAATTTCGATTTCTGCCGTCTCATCGTCCTTGTCGTCCTCGTCGTCAGGCATCGATTGCCCTTCCGCGATGACTCGCCGCGCATCCTCCGCGTCCTCTTCCCGCACGAGGATGATCATGCCGCCGAGTCCGGGGAATGCGTCCTGAACCAATGAAGCGGATGTGAGATCGCTGTCAATACCGGCGGAATCGAGCAGTCCCTTCACCACGATCGCCTCAGACTCCAGCTCCGAGTCGAACACCTTCACCAGTTTCTCGTTTGGGTCGGGACGTCGAACGCCGCCAGAGTTGACATCTGCCATGAGATCTCCAGTTCTGATCCGGTCTTGTAAGCCGAATCTTGCTGCGTGAAGCGATTTTACTCCGACAGGCGGCGCATTGCGCCTTTTGCCGCCGATCTTGTCCTTCTGCCGATCTTGTTCTTCTATAGATGCGATCTGTGATGTGATCCGTTGAGCGGAATCGGCATGAGAGGTTTGTGCACGGAGCAAGGCATTCCACGGCACCTTCGGGTTATTGCATTCCTGTCAGAGTGGTTCAAAATGAGTTTGTTTTGCCGCGCAACGCCGGTATTAGCGGCGTCATCCAAGTTGTAGCGGCCAAGGGAATCCAGGGGAATGTAATGAATTTGCCTCAACAGGTTGGGAACAATTCGAGCTTTCCGCTGAACGAGCAGGAGGCGCTGCGGGAACGCGAGGAAGAAGCGCGAAAAATCCGGCGGTTGCAATTGATGATCAGCATGGTAATGTCGGTAATCGGGCAGGACCCCAGCCTGACGATTGAAGAAGCGTCAGAAATGGCCGCAGGGGCGAAGCGGGCGGCGCTGGCCATGTTCCCTGACAAAGAACTGGCCTACGATCTACTCTACAAGCCGCGGTTGCAGCGCTTGATTACGGAACGGTTCCGGCTGCAATAAAGCCAGACAAACGGCAATCTGAGATCCAATATTCTGAGATTGCTGCATCTTACTCGTCGGCAACAGGGTTCTTCAGCATTCCCACTCCGTCCACCCTGACTTCCATCGTATCTCCGGCCACCACTGGACTGACGCCCGATGGGGTGCCGGTCGGAATCAGATCGCCGGGAAATAGCGTCATGGCCTGGGCAATATGCCGGATGATCACATCCAGCGGAAAAATGAAATCGCGGGTATTCCCCTGCTGCCGAACTTCGCCGTTGACTGTGATCCCCACGCCGATGCCGGCCCACGGGTCAACTTCGTCCGTGACGATAGGGCCGACGGGGCAGAAAGTGTCGAAGCCTTTGGATCGCGACCACTGGCCGTCTTTATTCTGCAGGTCGCGCGCCGTCACGTCGTTTACGCAGGTGTAGCCCAAAATATATTGCCGAATGTCGGCGTCCGCGGGCGGCTGGTAGCAAGTCTTGCCGATTACCACTCCGAGCTCGGCCTCGTGGTCGACTCGCTGCGAAATCTTCGGACGCCGCACCACGCCACCCGGGGGCAACAACGCCGATGTGGCCTTCAGAAAAAGCAGAGGCTCGGTGGGAATATCATGGCCAAGTTCGGCTGCATGCTCGCGATAGTTGCGGCCGATGCACACGATTTTCGAAGGCCGCACCGGGGGCAGCAGGGCTGCTTGTTCGAGTGGGATGGCCTCGATCTTGCGCGTACGCAAGCTTTCCATGTCGCCATCGGCCTCTTCGGGGGCCGTGACCAGGATGCGTACAATCGAGTCGCGTCCAGCGACGGCTTCAACCAGCCCATAATAGGCCTGACCATCAAACTGAAATCGGCAGTATTTCATCACTTCTATCTAATCACATTCGGGAAAGGGCGACGGGAAGCGCAAAAAAATAATTTTGAACCAGCACGTCGCCTTCTCTTGCGGCGTTTGGCGAAGATGGAAGGCAGGAGCAAGACACAGACGCATCTGCTCCAGCGCGCAATGATGCGTCCTGAGACAAATCTTCTTCCCTACTCATGGAACCTTTTCACTGGCTTCGCTGGATCGTTGACTCTCGTTTCCGCGCACATCTACTGAAGAGACGGAGTAGAAATACCGCCGACCTGACTCGACGGCTGCATCCCGGTAAGACGGCGTCTTCACAAGTTCAGCGTTGATTTTCATTGCCGCTCCCGCGTCGTGGCGATAGATGTTGTAGCCGGCGAGATCAATGTCGGGAACGGGGGCCCATACCAGATCTACAAACGAGCTCTGTCCGGGGCCGGAAAACACCGCTTGCAGACCCGAAGGAACGGCGGGAGGGAAAACATCGTGCGCGAGGACTGTGTCGATATGCGTGTCGTCGCCTTCGACCTGTACATCCGGCTTGCCGGCTTCGCTGATCAGTGTGACTGTCTCGATGCGATATTGGTATGTCTTCTCCCATTCGATGTCTGAATCGGTCAGTGTGAGAGGGCGTTCATTCGTCACCGGCACTTCACCAACGACTGACCATTGCGGCTCGCCCTGTAGGCGCCGATAGGAGCGAAAAACGTAGCGGACATTCGGCAGCGACGGAGGAGTGACGCCCCCCCAGTGCAAGACGACGCCCTGGCCCGTAACGCTGGCTTGAAAATCCCGCGGCGCGGGAAGTGTGCGAATCAGCGGGACAAGTACCCGATTGGAGAGTCCGGCGCTGCGCCCCTCTCGATTGAAGACTTCGACGGCATAGGTGGTTGTTGCGGCAGGTACATCGCTCTCGACCTCGCGGGAAAGCGTATCCGTATACGAAGCGGTGGCTTTTTGTCTTGAAGAATTCGCGGCGACGGGATTCATAGGGCTCGCTACCTCGCCCACTGGCGTCCCGCATTGTTGCAAGCCTGCGGCTACCGTTCGGCATATTCGTGTCGGGCCAACGGATCGTATCGTCTGGTGATCGGTAGTTGCCTCTGGGACCGTCCATGTGAGTATTACGCGATCGCCTTTACGTGTCGCGCGCAAATCGGCTGGAGGCTTCGGAAGATCGAGCGATGGAGGCTGGGGTGGCGCAATCGTCGCGCACGCTGTGAACATCAGCGGCAGCAGGCCCAGCCAAAGCGTCAGCCTGAAGACTTTCATGCGGAAGAAAACAGGGTATCAGAATGGAGCAGAAACCCAGGGGTTCGGCCTTCCGAAAGGCCTAGGCGAGTCTGACTCTCCCGAACGGGAATAGGAATCCGGAATAAGGCTCTGTCGCTACGGCAATCGCTCGATTCTCAGAACGTGAATTGTGGCGCTGCTCTTGTCCTGATTGCCAATTACCTTCACAGTTTGGTTTTCATTTCCCGCGCCGACATTTCCATCCAGCAAGTAAATGGAATTCGAGACCTGGAGAGTGTACGTTCCGGAGTCTTTTACGACCTTGCCGACGAACAATAGCGCCTCGGGCTGAGATATTCTTTGCTGGTCAGGCCGGGGCAAGTGATCATCTGGTGGAGGGGTCGGTTGCGGAGCCGGCTGGGGAGTCTGCAAGTACGACCACGCGACCAGATCGCGGGTTGTGAAAGCGTCTTCGGGAAAAGGATGCGTCGGTTGCGCCTCTTGCCCAATGGCAAGAGACGCAGCCAGGAAGAATAAACTTGCAACGAGATTCGCCGTTCGGCACATAACAGTTCCGGAGATGAAGTGGCCGGACCAAGCAAACCCAGTTTCCAGAGCGACGCTAGAAACGGCCTTCCCCTTCTAGAGAAGCCACCCCGCGCGTGTGGTGGCGGGCATGGCGGTGCTGATGATGCGAGTCGAACGCAAGGTCCGCGGTAAAACAAGCCAACGCAACCATAGCGAAAACCTCAGCCATCGCGTCCATCCTGACGATGATGCTGAGCAGCCAGAAGACCAACAGAAATGCGCCGAGTACTCGTAACATGGCGGACCTCCTCGCGCGGTTTGAGATGACAACCAACACGTCAGCGATTGACTGATTCCTCGGTGTCCGTTTCTTCGTCGTCCTGCGAACGACGCGGTGGCTTCGGCGGTGTCTTGGCCTGGTCGCGTGCTTCCTCGGCCGCGTCTTTGGCCTGGCCCCACGCGTTTTGAACCTTGCCTTCGGCCTGCTTGGCCACGCCCGAAACCTGCTTCTTCGGATCACCCGTCCATTCACCGGCCTGGCGCTCGACGCGTCCAGCGATATCTTTGACCTTGCCTTCAACTCGATCTTTGTTCATTGCGAATTCTCCTTAGATTTTTATTCGTGGAGCCATTCCGTCTTGTTTCGAGTTCCTGCATATTGCCTGCGTTTGATGCTTCGCTATACCGCATTTCTGCCCTGAATAACCCGCACCAGCACGGCGATAATGGCCAGCACGAGCAGGATGTGAATGAATCCGCCCAACGTATAGGAACTGACCATTCCCAGCAGCCACAAGATCAACAAGATCACAGCGATGGTCCAGAGCATTCATTTCCTCTTTCCCAGGCTGAACTTGCCTGCGACCTCGCTAGGGTAAGAGGGGCGGCCAAAGGTTCATATCCGGCGAAATACCTATTGCCGGTGTCATCTTCATTTATGAAAAACGCGGATACTAGGTAGATTTTTTCGCGTTTTTTCCGAAGTGGTGCGCTGGAAGAAGTTGGCGCGCTGGAATCAGAACACTTGCACGATCCCGTTCCTTACGGCGTAGCGCGTGAGGTCGGCGACGGAGTGAAGTCCCAGTTTTCGCATCAGGTTGGTGCGGTGAGTTTCGGCGGTTTTAACACTTAGATTCAACGCTACTGCGACTTCCTTACTGGTTCGTCCTTCGGCTAGCAATTGGATTACTTCACGCTCGCGGGTAGTGAGCAGGTCGCCATAAGAATCGGCGTCGTATTCGGGAATCTCTCCGCCCGTCTCACGGCCGAGAAAGCCATCCAACACCATCTGGCTGACGCGCGTGGTGAAGAATGTTCGCTGCCGCTGCAGTGCTTCGATGGCAGCCACCAGGTCTTTGCCGGCATCGGATTTCAGGACGTATCCGCGAGCGCCGGCGCGCAAGACTTCGCGCACGGTATTGTCGGAGTCGTGCATCGTCAGTATGAGGATCGCGAGCTCCGAATTGGCAGCGAGAATCTGGCGGGCGGCTTCCAGGCCGTTGAGATTCGGCATGCCTATGTCGAGCAACACGAGATCAGGATTCGTGACGGCGGCGAGTTCCACGGCTTCTCGGCCATCTTTAGCTTCTCCGCACACATCCCAACCGGGATGCCCTTCAATCAACGCACGAATGCCGCTCCGCGCCACCTCGTGATCGTCTGCGATCAAAATACGAAGCATGTCAACCTCCGGGAGATGTGAGTTTCCAGGTTTTCTCAAAGACGAAGGTGGGGCGCAGAAAATTCTCAAAGTCTGGGGCAATTCGAGAACAGATTCTGCCATTGAAGTATGCACAAGGCGTGCCAAACGCCTAATTCATTGCGATTCAATTGCTTTGGGAAGGATGGCTGCGGAAAGGAATGTAAGTTTTTCCGGGTAAGGTAAGACACGAACTTGTAAAAAAAAGCTCGACACTCGGAGGTTTTAGTCCATCCGACTGTCACCAAAAAAGATTCAGCACGCTTTAGCCACTTCAACAAGGCGTGATGAAGCAAGTCCAGAAGAATCTAAAAATGAAGAAACTAGGCCGCCGTCGGCCCCACAGGGGATTTCGGCGGCGGCGGAAGCTCTATCTGGATCAGATTGTTCTTGATGGCATACACAACCAGGTCGCGAATGGAGTGGAAACTCAGCTTACGCATGATGTTGCTGCGATGCGTTTCGACCGTCTTCGTGCTGAGATTGAGAAGAGACGCGACTTCTTTCGAACTGTTGCCTTCGGCAAGCAACTGAGTGATCTCGCGTTCGCGGGCCGTGAGAGTGGGAAGCTTAGGGGCCTCGTTCCTCGAAATTGTTTGCCCCTTTTCCAGAAAGCCGGCAAGCACCAGATCGTTCACGCGGGGAGTGAAGAACATGCGTTTGTTCTGCAACGCTTCCACGGCTGACACGAGGTCGCGCGCGGCGTCGGACTTGAGGACAAACCCCCGCGCTCCGGCATCGAGCGCTTCACGGATCACCTGGTCCGAATCGGTGATGGTCAGCACAATGACTTTAAAGTGCGGGTCGTGCTGAAGCAGTTGACGAGTCGTATCCAGACCGTTGAGATTGGGCATGCCGATATCGACGATGACCACATCTGGATTCAGCTGCAATGCCTTATCGATCGCCTCGCGGCCATCGCTGGCTTCTCCGCAGACTTCCCATCCTTCATGTTTTTCCAGAAGCGAGCGTAATCCGCGTCGCACAATTTCGTGGTCGTCGGCCAACAAGATTCTGAGTTTCATGACTGTCGTTCCCTCCACAGAGAATGGACCGCTAACCTTCAGTACTGCTTCATCTCAATCCAGAAGCATTGCGTCCGTTCAAAGCCGTGAAAACACGGTGCTCACTCACCGCCTGCACGGCGGCGAGCAGATCACGCGCGGCATTGGACTTCACTACATAACCGCGGGCACCCGCTTCCAGCGCCTCCCGCATCATCTGCGGGGAGTCGTGCTGAGTGACAAACAGAATCTCAAGCTCGGGGGATTGGCGACGCAGCACGCGGCAAGCCTCCAAGCCGTTCATCCTGGGCATCGTTACATCGAGCACCATGACGTCGGGATTCAAATTCCTGGCTTTTTCGACCGCCTCGGCGCCATCCGACGCCTCTCCGATGACTTCCCAACCCGAATGGCCCTCCAGCAAAGTCTTCAAACCCTGCCTCACGATGGGGTGATCGTCAACCAAAAGTATGCGAATTGGCATTCTGCTTTCAGTTCCTTCGGGGGAAACCGACCAGACGATCCGCCATTTTACCCCTGCGTGGAGGCGCCAGCACGAACAATAAGTCCATTAGACATCCGCGCGCGGTAAAGGGGGAAGCGCACAAAGGTACGCTTCAGGCTAACTTCGTCCACATCCGCCTCCAATACAGAGAATCCTGTATTTCATACGTGCGGAAATTCTGGCTCGGAATCCTACGCACCCGCGGAAATCGCCGGAAAATAAGTCTTTTGGTGGAGCAGCACGTCTATGGCTTCTACCACAGAACCTATGTCCTGCTTGGCGCAGGCGCCGCGTACACCCGCGTCGCGCGCCGCATCCGCCAGTTGCTTGGAAAGATGGAGGGTTACCATGAGAATTGGAATGTTGGGAAACATCTCAGAGATCTGCCTGGCGACGTCCACGCCGTTCAGGTCCGGCATTTGATAGTCGAGAACGACCAAATCCGGAGGACATTCTAGAACCTGATGCAATGCCTCGGCGCCCGTCCTTGCTTCGCCGCAGACTTGCCAGGATTCCTGTTGTTCCAGGATGGCACGAAGATAACGGCGCACGGCAGCATTGTCATCCACCAGTAGAATCCGGGTCACTCGAAAGCCTCCTCACGAGATACGGCAAACAACTCCGTGCGGCAGAACAAAACAAAGGGCTTTCGCTTAACACCCTAATGCACCTGAGCTTGTGCGCTGGATCCTCTGCCCCCCGGTGCATATGGATTGCGCCGGTCCTTATCTCCACATTAGAGAAAGCCGAAGGCCGCCGCAATCCGGTAAAACCAGTATTACCCTCGTTAACTATCCGTCTTAATACCGCTTACCAGCTTAATACCGCTTACCAGGCATGCGCTGTGCGTTTCAGAGCGCGTCGGCGGATCTTTGCCTTCGGAAACAGCAGAGACCGCATCTTCAGCTTGGCCTTGTGCAACTGCGATTTCGAGTTGCCGATCGAGCAGTCAAGCAGCTGGGCAATCTCGTGGTGCTGGTAGCCCTCGACCTCGTGCAGCGCGAAGATGGTGCGGCAGCCCTCTGGCAGTTCCTCAAGCGCGCGCCGCAAGGCGATGCGGTCTACCACTCCCGTAAGATCGGGGTCATTCCGGCCGAAGTCACGATGCAGCGAGGGCGATTCCGAATTTACCGGCTCGTCCAGAGAAACTGTTGGCGGAGACTTGCGGCGGCGCAGCTTCATCAACACAGTATTGACTGCGACGCGATAAAGCCAGGTTGAAAATGCGGCATCGCCGCGGAACGAACCCACGGTGCGAAAGACCTGCAGGAACGCTTCCTGAGTCAGGTCCTCGGCTTCCGCAACATCTTTGGTCATCAAAAGGCAGACCGAATAAACACGGCTCTTATGCTGCTGGAATAGCGTTGCAAAGGCGTTTTCATCGCCGGCTTGCGCGCGCTTCACCAGGTTGATCTGAGAATCGTCACGGCCCTTGATATTGCTCGAAGTAACGTTCGCTTCTGTCGCTGGAATTGCACAGGTCGCCACGGTATTTCTCCTCTCGGATACCTGAATGTTTGTTCGCGCATTTTTCGAAACCGCCGCGAACAACGATGTCAGAGTAGAAAAAGAATCGGGGTCCTTCTATCGGGTCACCTCTGTAAACCCCTGAGGGAGACTCTGTAAGACCTTCTGCATGAATTCTTAAGGCAGTGAGAGCGACTGTAGACTCGGTTATCGAGCGCAGGCGAAGGAATGCGGGAAATCCTTCCAATAAAAAAGGGTGGGGCCCTTGGCCCCACCATATCCTGCGCGCCGATCCGCCACACTCACATGCGTCCCGCCAGCAGAAGCACGAGTATCACGATCACTACGAGGCCCAGACCGCCGCTTGGGTAATATCCCCACGAGCGGCTGTATGGCCAGGTTGGAAGAGCGCCCAGCAACAGCAAGACCAGAACTACGAGAAGAATGGTGTACATAGAAACCTCCCTATGTTTCGTTTTGTTTTACGACATCGTCCTTCACCGCGAACTCGTTACGGCACGGCTTACCGGTTGGGTTGCATGTTCTTGCTGCTTTCGTGGCTCTGCATGGAATACTTTCTCACCGCGGACAGGAAAGGTTCACTCGATGATGTCGGCTGCACCCTGCCTTCGAGGATGTCGGGGAACGGCTCAAACTTCCCATAGAGCAAGCGGGTTTCATCCTTGTCCTGGGTCAGCGCAGCGCCGCTCAGATCGATTCCCGCAAACAGGCCGCGTGCGCGGGAATAAGTGAGCACTTCGGCGCGCATTTTGATGTCCGTATCCGCACCAGCATCGCGGCCGACCGGGCCTGCTGCGGCGGAAGCGTCCGCACCAAGCTTGAATTTGCTCGATAGCAGATGGTCCATTCCCGACTGATTGGTCACGATCATCACCAGATCAACTGCTTGTCCGCCAAGTTGAAGCCCCCAGCTTCCGCCGGTAATCGTAATCGGGGCGGGAGCGCTCCAACCGTGCGCGGTACGGCAGGTGGCGACGCCTTTTCCATGATTGCCGCCGAAGCCGATTGCGATTTTTACCATCGAGGGAATGACGGCGACGCACTTCGCATCTCTCATGACTTTGTCTGGAATCGCTTTGTCAGGCGTGGCCATGATTTCGTTCAAGACTTTCGCGGAATTATCGATACGCTTGGTGATGTCGGATTGATCTTTGTCATCTGCGGCCCAGCTCGTACCCAGGAACATTAAGCAGATGCCGAGCACCAGAAGGCTTTTCACCCAGTTCGAAGAAATTGGTCTCATCTTTATCCTCTTCTGCGCGGTGTCTTCTTTTCGCTGCGCTGTGCTCTCTCCGAGCACCTGAGATTAACTTCGAGCTAAGGTTAGTGTCTGACCGCAAAGCCTTCTATCCGGCATAGGCAGTAGAGCGGTGGAATTGTTTCCGGATAAAGGATTTCGCGGAACACAGCGGCGATTTCGTCTGTCGGGGCAGCAGCCGAAGGAACTAAGGGAAAACTTGGCTAGTGGATACAGTTTTCACAGTATTGTGACCGTTTGTGCCAGACATTAGTCTGCAATCTCTACTCGACACAACGCCCCCCAAGCGGGTGCCGGTCCTCTGGGACGGATCGGCACCCGCTCCTTCTTGAGCGCATCGGAGCGGGCGCAATTCCTACAGTCTCAGTAGCTTCCAAATACAGAGTGGATGGGATGTTTTGCAGCTGCGGGCGCCCGTATGGTGACTGAGTCGGTAATCCGATCGGAGGAGAGTTTATGCTTTACTGGGCATTGGTCTTCCTGGTAATCGCATTGGTTGCCGGGGTGTTTGGTTTTGCAGGGATCGCGGTCGCCTCGGCGGGTATTGCCAAGATCCTGTTCATCATTTTCCTGGTGCTGTTCCTGATTTCTTTGGTCAGCCACCTGGCTCGCGGGCGTGTACCCCGGTAAGAGGAAACCCAACCTCAAAAGGGCCCTTCATTTTTGAAGGGCCCTTTTTCTTGTTCTCTTGTCGGGTGGGCCAATACGAAAAAATCGGGGTGCGGGCGAGAAAGGACGGCTTCCAAACCGGTCAAACTGCAAAGGCCCGGCAAGGGCCGCCGTGTGCAGTCACTCCTGCGAGGACAGGCCCGCCCGCATCCGTCGAGACGCAGCATAGAAAACAGAATGGATTCCGGTAATCCGTAAAAGCCTGTACGCGTTGTCGTAGGGTAGGACTACTGCCGTTTTGTAACGGGCTTCCTGGCAGGACCCGCCAATCAGCGTGCGAGCGCATCCAACTTTCGACATGATGACACTGGGACTTCAGGTGGCGTGGCTTCTCCTGCTCGCGATACCGGTTGCCTGCATCGCCTGGACGGTCACGCACGAGGAGGTATTTCGCGAGCCCCGGCAATACTGCCAGCAAGAGTGTGAGCACGCGAAGAGCATCGTACGCCGGAAATTCTTCTATTTATTCACGTGTGAATACTGCTTCAGCCACTATGTGGCGGCCGGAGTCCTGCTGATTGCTCGTTACAAGTTGCTCCTGCCCGATTGGCGCGGATACTTCCTTGGATTCTTCGCGCTGGTATGGATGGCGAACCAATACATGAG
>DATAUY010000272.1:0-11567 GCA_036268025.1 Candidatus Sulfotelmatobacter sp.
GTCATCGAAGCGCACTCTAATTCCTACCCAACGGGACAGTCTTAACGACTGTCCATCCGCACGCGCGTGCTGCACGTTTGCGCCGTCGTTTGTTCAAGATACAACTCAACCCAAAGACCAGAATGCCGATTCTTATGCTGAGGCGGCAGTTTGCCTCAGTCGCCATGGAAACAACGGAACAAAAAGAAGTCGTACGCCTGACGGCGGATTCCGCCGTTGCCGAAGCGGAAGACGAGTACCAGGCTACCGCACCTATTTTGCCCGCTCAAGATAACCGAAGCGGGGCCGCGAGCGCTCGCAAATTACGCCTTGTGGTCGTGGAAGACAATTCGTCAGACGTGGAACTCGTTAAACACGCGCTGAAAAAAGGTGGCTTCGAGGCTGTATGCGATGTGGTGCAGACTGCCGAAGACTTCAGGAACGTCGTGCGCAAGAACGGTTACGAAATCGTCTTGGCCGACTATTCCCTTCCCTTGTGGAACGGGCTTGAAACTCTGCAGATTCTACGGCAGGAAGGACTCGATATTCCGGTCATCGTGGTTTCTGGCGCACTGGGCGACACGCGGGCGGTCGAGTGCATCAAGCAGGGCGCCGCGGATTACGTGCTGAAAGACCATCTGCTGCGGGTTCCGGATGTAGTGCGCCGCGCGCTGCGCGAAAAGAAGCTGCGCGATGACAACCGGCAGGCGCAGGAAGAACTGGCCCGCTCGAACCGCGATCTCGAACAATTCGCTTACGTGGCATCGCACGACTTGCAGGAACCGCTGCGCATGGTCGCGGCATACACACAACTGCTGGAGCAGCGTTATCAGGGAAAACTGGATGAAACCGCGGACAAGTACATCCACTATGCCGTGGACGGCGCATTGCGCATGCAAACGCTGGTGCAGGACCTACTGGCGTTTTCGCGGGTGGGACGCGAGGGAAACGAAGCCAAACTCGTCGATGTAAATCTCGCCGTCCAGTCAGCGCTGATCAATCTGCAAAGCACGATCCGCGACAGCAATGCACAAGTACAGTATGGGCAGCTTCCCTCAATGGTCGCTGACCATTCACAACTGACGCAGTTGTTCCAAAACCTGATCGGCAACGCCATCAAATTTCGCGGCCAGGAAGCTCCGCGAATCGCAATCTCGGCCGAGAAAAAAGACCGGGAATGGATCCTCTCGGTAGCGGACAACGGAATCGGCATTGCTCCCGAATATGCCGAAACAATCTTTGTGATTTTCAAACGGCTTCACACACGCGAAGAGTACGCCGGCAGCGGTATTGGCCTGGCAATCTGCAAGAAAGTTGTCGAGCAACATGGCGGGCGAATCTGGATGGAATCCGAACCAGGCAAAGGATCGACGTTCAGGTTCGCTTTGCCGGTCCGGCGAGCGCGGGGGCCCTACGATCACGACACTGAAAACTGACCCGGAAGTACTGCTTGTGGATGACAGCCCGGCGGACACCGATTTGACGCGGGACGTCCTGAGCAACTGCAAGCAGCGCTTTCACGTAAACGCCGTTACGGATGGAGTTGAGGCCATCGAGTTCCTGCGGCGCGGGGGCGGATACGGACAGGCGCCGACTCCCGATTTGATGGTACTCGACTTGAACCTGCCGAGAAAAGATGGGCGCGCAGTGCTGAAAGAATTAAAGTCTGACCCCAAACTGTCGAAGATTCCAGTGGTCGTCTTCACAACCTCGCAGGCCAGCTCTGACATCATGCGCTGTTACGAACTTGGGGCGAACTGTTATCTGCGCAAACCGGGGAACCTCGCGGATTTTACAGCCGCCGTGGAATCCATGGCGGAGTTCTGGCTGGGGTTCGCCAGCTTACCGCAAAGGGAGAAACGATGAGCCATCCTGCGCACGTTTTGCTGATTGAAGACAATCCGGGGGATGCGGATCTCGTGCGTTTGCGGCTGGTGGAGAGCAATCCCATGTTGGATGTGAGCTGCGTGAGCCGGCTGGCGGACGGCATCCAGTCGCTCAAGGAGAAGCCGCCGTCGCTCGTGCTGCTCGACCTGAATCTTCCCGATTGCCAGGGCGCGGAGACATTTCGCAAGCTGCTTGAAAAAGCTCCCGACGTCCCAGTCGTAATTTTGTCGGGACAAGACGACCGTGCGCTCGCGATCAAGGCGCTTCATCAGGGCGCACAGGATTACCTGCTGAAGACCGGACTGACGAGCAGTGATCTGGACCGCGCCATGCGCTATGCCATCGAGCGGCAGGCTTTGTCGCGCTCGCTCGAAATCAGCCGTAAGCAGCAGATCGAATTCAAAAACCAGTTTCTCTCGCACGTTTCGCACGAACTGCGCACGCCGCTCACCTGCATTTACCAGTACGTGACGATCTTGCTCGATGGGCTGGCCGGAGAGATGACGGTCGAGCAGCGCGAACATCTGGGAACGATCCTGAAAAGCGTAAATCAATTGGGCGCGATGGTGCGCGATCTGCTGGAAGCGGCACGCGCCGAGTCGGGCAAGATCTCGCTCGAAATGCGCTGCGTCGCGATCGAGGACCTGATCCGGCTTGCGGTGACGATGATGCAGGCAACAGCTTCTCAGAAGAGAGTCGGGCTCGAGGTTGGAGTGGAATCCTCCATTCCGTTCGTATATGGCGATCCGGACCGCATTCTCGAAGTGCTCATCAATCTGATTGACAACGCGATCAAATTCACGCCATCCGAAGGAGCAGTAACGGTACAAGCTGCCCGCGTACCGACTGATCTTGATTTCGTGTGCATTTCGGTTGCCGACACCGGTTCAGGCATCACGCCCGAGGCTCGCTCGCTGATATTTGAGCGCCTTTATCAGGACCCGAACGCGGTGGACAACAGCCGCAAGGGACTCGGCCTCGGATTGTTTATTGCGAAAGAACTGGTCGCCCTGCACGGCGGGCGCATTTGGGTGGCCAGCGACGGCGCCAGCGGCAGTACATTTTCGTTTACCCTCCCCCTCTATTCGCTGCCCAAGCTGCTGCCGCCGGTCATCACCCATCAGAACCAGCTGCGAAGCGCGATTACGCTGGTGCGGGTGGATTTGCGCTCGAAGTTGCGGCCTCCACGCGGGAACTGGAAGGAAGTCTGCAAGAAGGCGCGTGAACTCCTGGAGCGTTGCGTATATCTCGACAAAGATCTTGTGCTCCCGCAGATGACGGCGACTGGCGCGGAGCAGACTCTTCTAGTCGTGGCCTCGACCGATATAGCCAAGGCGGAAATCATGATGACTCGCATCCGCGAGCAGTTGGAAAAGATGGAAGAACTCAAGGCCAGTTCGGAGTTTGCCGTCTCCGCTTCAAGCATAGCTCTTCCCGATACGGCCGGACTCAGTCTGGAACAACAAGTCGCAAGCGTGGCCGACAGCGTTACAGAGATGGCCAGAACGATCCTGGCCTCGCAGGCGAATCCGGTACAAAGAACGAGAAAAGCAAGCAATTGAATTTGAGAGGAAGGGAACACACAATATGTCAGCCAAAAAAATACTGATCGTGGATGACGATCCAGATCTTCGACAGGCGCTGCGCCTGAGGCTTCGTGCCAACCAATATGAAACGGTCAACGCGGTCGATGGCTATTCCGCCATCGCGCAGGCCTACAAGGAGCAGCCCCACCTGATCATTCTTGACCTTGGCTTGCCTGCGGGAGACGGGTTCGTCGTTCTCAACCGGTTGCAACAGGATGACCGGCTTTCGGCAATCCCGGTGATCGTGCTGACGGCGCGCGATCCGCAGAGCAACGAACGGCGAGCGCTGATGTCGGGAGCGTCGGCATTTTTTCAGAAGCCTGCCGACAACGCGGAGTTGCTCGACGTGATTCGCGCGACGTTGTCACAGACTTCGCCGGCCGCCGGACTGCCATCCTGAGCGGCGATTTGACGCCGTGAATTGGCAAACAAAATCAATTCATGCCTGGCCGCACAGCACACGCGGCAGGCAGGGGAAGCTTTTCCCCTGAAAGGGGCTGCAATGTTGCTTGAAACTCGCGCTGCGTCACATGCGGCCGCACTTGAGGAAGCGGTGCGCCGTCATCCGCGAATTCTGTTCAGCGTGCCGATCACGCTGCGACACCTCGTGGCAGGCGGCGTCAAGACTTCGCACGGGATTACTCTCGACCTCAGCGAAGACGGAATGGGCGCGCTGGTCGAAGGCAGTCTGCACATCGGAGACACCGTGGCCCTCGAATTAACGCTACCGGATTGCGCACTCAGCGCGGTCGCCATAGTACGGCACAGCTCCACTTTGCGCTCGGGCTTCGAATTTCTCGGGCTCACCGCGGAGGAGCGGGTGCACATTGCAGATGTCGTCGGACACTGTTGAACGACAATTCATAGAAAAGAGCGAGCTCCGGAGAGTTAATCCAGCGCATGGAGCAACACTATTTGACGATTTGGAGCAGACTTCGCCATCGGTCCTGGATTGGAATTACGCTGGGCGTGGTATTGACCGGGTTGAGTTTTGTCGTCTCCCTGCGCAGCATGCGCCAATCCTCAGCTGACGACGATTGGGTGGCACATACACACACCGTAGGAACTGCGCTCGAAACCACTCTGGCGCATGTCACGGCAATTGAAACTGGCGCACGCGGTTATGCGGCGGCGGGGGATGAATCGTTCCTCGAGTCTTATGGAAACGGCACCCATGCCATCGGCGGCGATCTGGACGCGTTGAGCTCTCTCACCGCAGACAACCCAACTCAGCAAGAGCGGGTCGCCCGTCTCCGTATGCAAATCAAAGCGAGACTGGCGATCGCTGATGCGACAATTTCCCAACGAGAGAAAACTGGAGTAGTGCCTGCTCCGCAGTTCTTTTTGAAAGGCCAGAGAAGGATGAATGCCGTCCAGGCGACAATCGCCGAAATGAAGGCGCAGGAAGCTGCCAAGCTCGAGCAGCGCCAGCTTACCGCCTTTTCTACGAGAAGACGAACGGAAGTCCTTATGCTCGCCAGTGCGCTGGCAGGCTTGACGCTGATGATCGTGGCAGGAACGATTACCGCCCGCGAAGTCAAGCGCAGCTCAGTACTTCTCGACCAGATCCAATTGCTGAACGCCGATCTCGAACGAGGCGTCGAGCAGAGAACAGCGGAGCTACAGGAAAGCCAGCAGCGACTGCATCTGTTCGTCGAACACGCGCCCGCCGCTTTGGCAATGTTTGACCGCGATATGAACTATATCCAGGTAAGCCGGCGTTGGTTGACGGACTATAGCCTGGAAGATCGAATCGTCCGCGGAGCGTCGCACTATGAAGTTTTCCCGGAGATGCCTGCACAGTGGCGAGACGCACACCGGCGCGGGCTTGAGGGCGAGGTGTTACGCGGAGAAAGCGACCGCCTGGAACGCGATGACGGTACCGAACAATGGATCCGGTGGGAAACACGGCCATGGTATGACTCGGGCGGAGAGATCGGTGGAATTGTCATCTTTACCGAAAACATTACGGAGCGCAAGCGGGCCGAGGATGAGGTGCGGAGACTCAACGGAGAACTGGAACAAAGAGTGGCGCAACGCACGGCACAACTGGAGGCTGCCAACAAAGAGCTGGGGGCCTTTACCTATTCGGTTTCGCACGATCTGCGCGCGCCCTTGCGGCACATCAGCGGCTTTTCCCGAATCCTGTTGGACGACTTCGAAGCGACTCTTCCACCGGATGCTAAACACCATCTTCAACGGATCGATGAGGGCACCCGCCGCATGGGACAACTCGTGGATGAATTGCTGACGCTTGCGCAAGTGGGGCGCCGCGAGCTTACGTTGCAGGTGGTAGGGCTTCGTTCGCTGGTGGACGAAGTAATCGCCGATTTGAAACCGGAGACAGCTGAACGCAACGTCGAGTGGAAGATCGGCGATCTGGGCTACGCGGATTGCGATGCCGGGCTCGTTAAACAAGTCTTCCACAACCTGCTGTTCAACGCGGTGAAATTTACCCGGCCCAGGCAACAGGCGATTATCGAAATCGGACAAACGGAGCGTGAAGGCCGTCCGTTATTTTACGTGCGCGACAACGGCGTGGGATTCAGTATGAAATACGCCGACAAATTGTTCGGCGTTTTCCAGCGGCTGCATCGTGCGGAGGATTTCGAAGGCACCGGCGTAGGGCTGGCAACAGTGCAACGCATCGTGCAGAAACATGGCGGCCAGATATGGACGGAAGCAGAACTGGACCGGGGCGCTACCTTCTATTTCACCCTTGGTTCCGCTGAGATCAATGGAAGCAAAACCAAAGCAGCACATGCGGGAGAAAACCTATGAGCAACGAGCAGATCGAGATCTTGCTGGTGGAAGACAATCGCGATGACCTGGAACTGACCATGCACGCTTTGCGGAAGGAGCACATGGTGAATCATATTCATATTGCGCGCGACGGAGAGGAAGCGCTTGATTTTCTCTTCTGTGCCGGGCCGCATGAGGACCGGTCGTTCGAACGTCCACCCAAGCTGGTGCTGCTGGATCTGAAGCTTCCCAAGGTAGACGGCCTCGAAGTGCTGCGCCGCATGAAGGGAGATCCTCGAACGCAGGCCATTCCGGTGGTGATCCTGACCTCGTCCAAGGAAGAGCGCGACCTGGTGCGCGGATACGGGCTGGGAGCGAACAGCTACATTCAGAAGCCGGTGGATTTTCAGCAATTCCGCGAGACCGTGAAGACGGTCGGACTTTATTGGCTATTAATCAATCAGGCTGCGCCGACGGCGGTTGGGCAAGCAGCTTCAAAGTCGTAGAGCTTTGACGCACCAGCGCTCCAACTCGGATGAATTCGAATCAAGCCGCCAGTGCCTGCGACGACGGAGTTCGGGCTCGATCGTACGAGAAGAAGTGTTTCAGCCGGAGTATCTTGCTTTCAACAAAATGCCACGAAATCCATCCCGCACCGTAGGAGCAGGCGATGCCTATAACAAAGAGGGCACATCCTCGCAAAGCGGTTGGGGCCTTCGCATAGAAATGCATTGCCGCCGAGAGGATTGGCGTGTGCAGAACATAAATTGCGTAGCTGTACTTGCCAAATCGCCTCAGCCACGCTGAGCGCAGCGAGCGCGAGAAAAGCGAAGCGTTTCCCGCACGGTTTACAACCTGGTACACAAGTCCAGCGCAAGTCAGCGCTACGAGCGTCAGCCCGTAGATTCCCATGATCCTTCCTTCGGTTCCGAATGCGACCGCAATCAGGGAAACTCCAATCGCTGAAGGAATCGCTAATTTTGGCAATGCGGGGATCTCGCCGGAAAGAGCGACCAAAGCGCCGAGGGCAAGGGCCTCTGTCCGGCAGAAAGTCATTCCAGCGATCCCAGCCGAAAGATGCAGCACTCCCATCAGGATCAAACGCAAACCGAACGGCAGGACCACCAGTAAAATGCAGAGCCGCCGCAGCTTCTTTCGCGAAAATGCGAAGATCACGCTGGGCCAGATGAGGTAGAACTGCTCTTCGATTGAGAGCGACCAGAGATGCGTCAGGCTTCCATGCCGCCCGTTATGCCAGTTGGCGAGGTATGCCCAATACCAAAGCTGGTCGGAGCCGTCACGATCCAGGTCATAGCCGAAATGATGGGCGATGGGTAAAGCAAGCCAGAAGTAAGCCGCTAGCAAAGCAAACGCGAGTGGAATGATGCGAAGGATTCTGCGGCCATAAAAGTTTACGAAATAGTCCGGACTTTCGCGTGTCGCCCAAAGAATCCGCGTGATGAGATAACCGGACAGAACGAAGAAAAGATCAACTCCAACCCATCCCAACGCAAACACGACATTTCCCGGAGGCGGCAATACGTGGCCGAAATGGAAGGCGAGCACAAGCACGATGGCGACGCCTCGTATTCCATCCAACTCGGGAACGATGGGCAGTTCAGATAAAGATTGGCGTATCAAAGCTATCCTGTAGTGTCGGTCGTATCAGTCAGAAATAGCAGAAAGCATCGTGATTTTGGCAGTCTTCGGGGCAAGTCTTTGGGTTTCCGACCTAGGTAATGGATCAAGCGCAGGTCTCGGCTAAAACCCAATCGATCTGAGATGAAGTGGGGGCCCCGGGCAGAGTCGAACTGCCGACCAACGGTTTAGGAAACCGCTGCTCTATCCATCTGAGCTACGGGGCCAACCGGGATAGGCTCAGGCCAGACAGTGTGATTATCTCACGCCGATTTGCCGATATATCGCGGCTCCGGATGGTCCTCAGTGATTGGATGAGAGCGCGTCGAGCGCAAGGTTGAGTTCCAGTACGTTGACGCGTGGCTCTCCGAAGAGGCCGAGGTCGCGTTGCTGGGTGTGCTTCTGAACCAGGTCGCGCACAACGGACGCGGACAGGCCACGCTCACGCGCGATGCGGGGAGCCTGGAATTCAGCGGCGGCAGGAGAAATTTCGGGATCGAGGCCCGAGGCAGAAGTGGTAACGAGATCGACCGGCACGGGATGGGAGGGGTTCTCCACGTTCAATGTCGTTGCATCGGCGCGAACGCGGTCGATCAGTTTCTGATTGGTTGGGCCGAGATTTGTACCCCCGGAGTTAGCTGCGTCGTATCCGTTGCCCGCGTGGGATGGGCGCGGATGGAAATACTTTGCCGAAGTGAACGGCTGGGCGATTATGCGCGATCCGATGGCCTGACCGTTGCTTGAGATAATTTGACCGTTTGCCTTGTCACGGAAAAACAGCCGCGCGAGGCCGGTCACCACGAGCGGATAAGTCAGGCCGAGCAGGACAGTCATGACGACGGTCATCAAAAACGCGGTAATCAGATTGTTTTTCATAACCTTCCTCAGGCCAGGCCGACCGCGGTAATCAGCACGTCAATGATCTTGATGCCAATGAAGGGCGCAATCAGGCCTCCGAGTCCGTATATGAACAGATTGCGGCGCAGCAGGGCCTCGGCGTTCATGGCGCGATACTTCACGCCGCGAAGAGCTAACGGGATGAGCGCAATGATGATCAGCGCGTTGAAGATGACCGCCGAAAGCACCGCCGATTCAGGTGTCTTGAGATGCATGATATTCAGCGCATTCAACACAGGAAATGTCGCGGCGAACATAGCCGGGATGATCGCGAAGTATTTGGCGACATCGTTCGCAATCGAAAACGTTGTCAAAGCGCCGCGGGTCATCAGCAATTGCTTGCCGATTTCGACGACCTCGATCAGCTTTGTGGGATTGGAGTCGAGGTCGACCATATTTCCGGCTTCTTTGGCGGCCTGAGTGCCGGTGTTCATAGCGACGCCAACATCTGCCTGGGCGAGGGCAGGGGCATCGTTCGTGCCGTCGCCCGTCATGGCGACCAACTTTCCGCCTGCCTGCTCACTGCGGATGAGCTTCAGCTTTTCTTCCGGCGTTGCCTGGGCTAGGAAATCATCCACGCCAGCTTCTCGGGCGATTGCCGCGGCCGTGAGCGGGTTATCGCCGGTGATCATGACGGTACGAATGCCCATGGCACGGAGTTGTGCGAAGCGGTCGCGAATTCCTCCCTTCACCACGTCTTTGAGTTGGATCACGCCCATCGCTTTCCGATTCTCGGCTACGACAAGCGGCGTGCCACCCGACGAGGCAATCTGCTCGACCATACTTTGTACCTGGGCAGGCATGGCCCCGTTCTGCGCGATGTAGTTCGCAATCGCGTCGGCTGCGCCTTTGCGGATTTCGCGCCCGTCGAGATTGACGCCTGACATTCGGGTTTGTGCCGTGAAGGGGATGAACTCCGCTTCGTGCATCGCCAGTTCCCTGCCGCGCAACTGGTATTTTTCCTTGGCGAGCACAACGATGGAGCGGCCTTCGGGAGTTTCATCGGCGAGCGAAGAGAGTTGTGCGGCATCCGCCATCTGGGCCTCGGTGATGCCCGGAGCCGGCAGGAATTCCGTAGCCTGGCGGTTGCCGAAGGTGATGGTTCCCGTCTTGTCGAGAAGAAGCGTGTTTACGTCGCCGGCTGCTTCCACTGCGCGGCCTGACATTGCGAGCACATTGTGCTGGACGAGGCGGTCCATGCCCGCAATGCCGATCGCGGATAGCAATCCGCCGATTGTGGTCGGAATCAAGCAGACTAACAGTGAGACTAGAACGAAGACAGTCTGCGGCGCTCCGGAGTAAATCGCAAATGGCTGGAGCGTCACCACGGCCAGCAAGAACACGATCGTTAGACCTGCGAGCAAAATATTGAGCGCGATCTCGTTCGGCGTCTTTTGCCGCGATGCACCTTCGACCAGTGCGATCATGCGATCAAGAAAGGTTTCTCCGGGATTGGAAGTGATTTTGACCGTGATCTGATCGCTCAGAACGCGCGTGCCGCCGGTGACTGCGGAGCGATCTCCGCCGGCTTCGCGAATTACGGGAGCGGATTCGCCGGTGATCGCAGACTCATCCACGGATGCGACACCGTCGACGATCTCACCGTCGCCCGGGATGAGTTCTCCGGCAGAGACCGATACCAGATCGCCGACGCGCAGTTTTGCGCTGGCAACCTGCTCGATGATTCCACCAGAAACGATGCGGTTGGCCATAGTTTCTGACCGGGCGCGGCGCAGAGTTTCAGCTTGCGCTTTGCCGCGGCCTTCTGCCATAGCTTCGGCGAAGTTGGCGAACAGCACTGTAAACCAGAGCCAGAGCGTGATCTGGAGATTGAATCGGAAGGCCTCATGTGGGCGGAGGAGCAGCAGCACGGTCGTCACCAAGCTGCCGATCTCGACCACGAACATGACAGGATTTCCCATCATGTTGTGCGGGTTCAGCTTGAGAAGCGAACTCCAGGAGGCGCTGCGAACCAGCTTTAGATCCCAAACCGATTTGTGATGGCTTGCCATGTTTCCTCAAAAGGTCTTGCCCGAGTACAAGAGCAGGTGTTCGAGAATCGGCCCCAGACTCAGCGCGGGGAAGAACGTCAGTGCGCCCAGAATCAGGACCACGCTGATCAGGAGAAACGTGAACAGCGGCGTTGTAACCGGAAACGTTCCGACAGATGGCGGCACGTATTTCTTCTGCGCGAGGTTTCCCGCGATTGCCAGCATGGGAATGATCATGAAAAAGCGTCCGACTAGTGTGGTGATGCCGGTGGCCGCGTCGTACCAGAGCGTGTTGACGGTGAGCCCGGCAAAGGCGGATCCGTTGTTTCCGGCAGATGAAACGAAAGCGTAAAGAATCTGGCTGAGGCCGTGTGGGCCGGGATTGCTGATACTGCCGGTTCCGAAGCCTTTGACCGAGGAAATTCCGGCGAGCGTCAGGATGATCAACGGGAAAACGAGCGACACTAGCATCGCCATCTTCACGTCGTAGGCTTCGATTTTTTTGCCGAGATATTCGGGCGTGCGGCCGACCATCAGTCCGGCGATGAAGACGGCGAGCACGATGTAGATGAGAATTCCGTACATGCCGGAGCCGACGCCGCCGAAGATGACTTCGCTCAACATGATGTTCACCAATGGCACCATGCCGCCTAGCGGAGTGAAGGAGTCGTGCCATCCGTTGATGGCGCCGCAACTGGCATCGGTCGTCACCGTGGCGAAGAGGGCGGAGTTAGCGATGCCGAAGCGAGTCTCTTTGCCCTCCATGTTGCCGCCGGACTGGGACGCTGTTGCATGCTGGGCCACCGTTGAAGGATAGAGGGGGTTGCCCCGAGCTTCAGCCCAGTAG
>DATAUY010000273.1:0-7135 GCA_036268025.1 Candidatus Sulfotelmatobacter sp.
CGACGGTTGCGGAGGCAAGTCAGTCTTCCCGCGCATGTGGGACATCGCCCATCACCTGCTCGCCGGATCGATCGTCGTCTCGCTAGACGAAGTCCGCGACGCCATGAAGATCGTAGCGCTGCGGAATCATGTGATCGCCGAAGGCGCAGCAGGATGCGCCCTCGCCGCCGGCCTAAGCGGCAAATGCGGAAAAGGAAAAGTTGTGTGTGTAGTCAGCGGCGGAAATATCGACCTGTCAGTGTTCTCGCAACTGATGTCTTAGGGATGGGAAACAAGGAAAAAGACGCAGCAAGCGGCGTCTCTTAGAATCCAGATTGCACGGGCGAGGGCGCCCGCGCCACATCGCTTGCTAGAACGGTTTGCGCACCACGACTTCCGCGTCACGGATGAAGAATTGCGCGGAGCAGCATTCGGAGCCGCAGATGACCGGAATCATCCCGTTGATCTGCTTGCGCGTGATCAGGCCGAGCATGCCGCACGATGGACAGGCGAGCACAGCCCAATAAGGATCTTCCTTTTCGCCGATCTCGCCGGCGTTTTCGAGCACAAAGACGGTACCCGGCTGCATCTGTTCCGGAATCCATTCGTTCAGGACGTCCAGTTCACCGACCATGTGTACCCCCCTTTTGAATTTCGTGCTGCCTACGAAACTTGTTCCTATGAAACGTTTCTAGCACGCCTGCCGTCACTCGACGAAGTTACCGAAGTATTCGCCTTACGGGATACGATCCCGAACCGCACTCTTGAAACCACTGCACAAATATTTCCGTCATTGTAGGCATGCGGGGCTGTGAATCAGGAAAGGAAAAGCAAGAGGATTAGTGACTAACGGAGTTCCACGTTCGCTTTCGGGACACGTTGCAAGCGGCGATTTTCGCGACGTGAATCGATTCCGTGCATAGCACAGAGCCAGAATTTAGATCAGATGTGAACCGCCGCCCACGAAGTGGACGATCTCCAGTTGATCGCCTTCACGTAATTCCGTCGCGATCCAGCGGTCGCGCGGAACAATTTCGCGATTTAACTCCACAGCGACGCGATCAGATTTCATGCCCAAAGTTTCGATGAGCGCAGCAAGCGTAACAGGTGCAGAATAAGTTCGTGGTTCGCCGTTGATCTGGATTTTCATGCGTCAGTTGAGAGAGTTTTCTTTCGGCCCTTCGGGACAGGAATTTTTTCCTACCCGCGGCTTGCGCGCCTTCGACTCCGCACAGGGCGGCCTGTTTGCTGTATCTTTCGCCGTTTCGCGGCTAGGCGGACAGGAGCCACATCGGCACGGCTGAAGCCGTGCCCCGATACGAATCCTAGTCCGCTTTGCGGAGCACAAATTTTCTTGTGGTGGTGTGGCCTTCAAAATTGGCCTGAACAAGCAATGAAGCGTCGAGCAGTACAGCTTCTTTCACCTCGATCTTAATCTCGGCTCCGCCGCCGGAGTCGGCGACAGTTTGCGTGTAGAACGGGGCCGCACCGGGACGAGCAAAGCGGAACGTCAGTTTTGCGCCGGATGCAGGCGCGCCGCCTTCGGTCACACGCAGTTGCATGGTCAGATTGTGGTCGGCGTGGACGGATTCGGCGTTCAGCCACTGAACTTCCAGCTCCTTCAGAGCGGAGAGAGCTTCCGGTTCGGGACGATCGAGAACGCTGTCGAGTTTGCCTTCGCGGATCGCGTCGAGCACTTGGCGATGCTGTTCCCGCAAGAGTTGCTCCTTCTGCGCGTCGCCGAATTGTGACTCGGCGGCCTTCGCGGCGTAAGAAGTTGCTTTCTTGCCGATACAGCGTCCGCGGACGAAAACCTGCGTCTGCAAGAGCAGGTCCCCTTCGCGGGCTTCGCTCTGCACGTGATAGATCGTGTCTACGTGTTTTACGTCGGTATTGAAGCCGAAAATCATGCGGGATTTCGTAATTGGGTAATTGAGAAATTGAGAAATTGAAAGATCCGAAAGGGCGCGTTCTGAGGTCTGCGAACCATTCGTTTTTTCAATTGCTCAAATTCGCAATTCCGCAATTTCCAATTTGATCTGCGTCGCTTGACACTGTTGAAACAAGCCCATAATCTAAAATGTTTAGATCATCACCCGCGCGAATTATATATAGCTCGTACTATGCCCGACAATTACTTCGCTCGCTACCTCCCATTCCTTATCCATATTCTTATGGCGGGCGGGATCGCGACTGCAATTGTCACTCTTTCCTGGCTCATCGGGGAGCGTAAGCCCACCCGCGCGAAAATGTCACCCTACGAATGCGGTATGACCCCGGTGGGCGACTCCCGCCACCGCTTTTCGGTGAAGTTCTATCTGGTCGCCATGCTCTTTATTCTGTTCGATGTGGAAGCGGTCTTCATCTATCCGTGGGCCGTGATCCTCCGTCACCTCAAGCGTTTCGGCCTGTGGGAAATGCTGGTGTATATCGGCATCTTCCTCGTTGGCTTCTTTTATGTGTGGAAAAAGGGCGTCCTCGATTGGGGTGAAACTGCCACTGGAGGCGATCGTAGCTAAATGCCTCTCTCCCCTGCCATTACAGATATTGAGCAGTTGAAACAGCATCCGGCAGTTGCCCGGCTGCTGGGATGGAATGCGAGTTCTGTTCAGGCTGTGAAATTTGACCGTGACGAGATGACCCTCTACCTCGATCGGTCGAATATCCGCGAAGCCTGTGCTCTCCTGAAGGAGAATCCAGCCTGCCCCTTTAACTTCCTTTCCGACATCACCTGTGTGGACTGGTATCCTTCAGAACCTCGATTCGAGGTTGTATATCATCTTCTTTCGATTCCTAACCGGGAACGCGTTCGCTTAAAGGTTAAGTTGAATAGCTCGAGCCCAGCGGTAGAGTCGCTGACTCCGGTCTGGCCAGGCGCGGACTATTTCGAGCGTGAAGTTTACGATCTGTTCGGAGTGCGGTTTACCGGTCATCCTTATTTGCGGCGCATCCTGATGCCTGAGGATTGGGAAGGCTATCCGCTTCGCAAGGACTATCCGGTGGAGGGCTACCGCTAGAACATGGCACAATTGACCCCCACTCCCGTGCTTGAACCCGGCCAGGACCGCACGATGATCCTGAACATGGGTCCGCAGCACCCGTCGACGCATGGTGTGTTGCGCCTGCTTCTGGAGATCGACGGCGAAACCGTGGTGCGGCTGATGCCGGACATCGGCTATCTGCATACCGGAATCGAAAAGACCTGCGAGGCGAAGTTTTATCAGCAGGTCGTGCCGCTGACTGACCGCATCGACTATCTGTGTCCCCTGACGAACAATTTGTGCTACGTGCTCGCAGTGGAGAAATTGCTGGGCTTGGAGATTCCGCCGAAGGCGCAATGGATGCGGGTTCTGCTGAATGAGTTGACCAGGATTAACTCGCATTTGGTCTGGCTGGGCACGCACGCCATGGACATTGGCGCCATGACGGTCTTTTTGTATTGCTTCCGAGAGCGCGAAGAGATCCTGAAGATCTTCGAGATGGTCAGCGGACAGCGCATGATGACCTCGTATTTCCGCGTGGGTGGCCTGGCGCTGGAGCCGCCGCTGGGGTTCTTCGATCGCGTCCGCGACTTTGCCGGATATTTTCCCGAGAAGGTAGATGAGTACGAGAACTTGCTGACGGGGAATCCCATCTGGATGATGCGAACCAAAGGCGTTGCGCGCTTGACGGCGGAAGATGCGATTGCACTGTGTGCCACCGGTCCGACACTCCGCGGCAGTGGCGTGGATCTCGACCTGCGACGTGACATGCCGTATTCGAGCTATGAGAAGTTCCAGTTCAAAGTGCCGGTTGCGCGGGAAGGCGACGTGTTCGCCCGCTACATGTGCCGTGTCCAGGAACTGCGCGAATCGATTGGGATTGTCCGGCAGGCTCTGGATGGAATGCCGGAAGGGCCGATCAAGGCTAATGCCCCGGGCGTGGTTTTGCCGGAGCGCGAGAAGATGAAGACCGAGATGGAGTCACTCATCTATCACTTTAAGATTATTACGGAAGGCTTTGCGGTGCCTGAGGGTGAGGTATACCAGGCGGTCGAATCTCCGCGCGGCGAGATGGGCTACTACATCGTGAGCGACGGCACGGCGAAGCCGTATCGGGTCCACATGCGAGCGGCATGTCTTGCGAATTTGCAGACGCTGCCGAAGATGTGCGAGGGCAAGCTGATCGCGGATGTAGTCGCGGCAATCGGAAGTATCGATATCGTGCTGGGAGAGATCGACCGGTGAGAAGATTGAGTCATCGGGCGATCGGGTCATTGGGCGATTTTCATTCCGGTGACAGGCGGCGTTCATGAGCACCCAGCCCGAGCAGTTGCGAAATCGTACGAAGGCATTTGCATTGCGGGTGATTCGGCTTTACCGATCGTTGCCTTATAAGACGGACACACAGGTTTTGGGAAAGCAGCGCTTACGATGTAGTACCTCGGTCGCTGCGAACTACAGAGCCGTATGTCGCGCAAGATCGAAAGCGGAATTTGTTGCAAGGATAGGCGTCGTCGTCGAGGAAGCAGACGAGGCTGTTTTATGGCTGGAACTGATGACGGAATCCGGAATAGTTCCCGCCGAAAAGACGGAGGCGCTATTAAAGGAAGCGAACGAATTGACAGCGATTTTTGCTGCTTCGCAGCGTACGGCAAAGCAGGCGGCATGAGCTTCAATCGCTAAATCACCCGATCGCTCGATGGCTCAATTGATTTATGCGTTTTTCTGACGAATTCGAGGCGCGGTTTGCGGAGATGGTGCCGCATTATCCGACGAAGCGGTCGGCGCTGGTCCCGACGTTGCTTTATGCGCAGGACGAGATTGGCTTCTTGTCGGATGAGGTGATCGCGGAAATCGCCGGGCGGCTCGATTTGACCGAACTCGAAGTTCGCAACGTGATCAGCTACTACTCGATGCTGACCACCAAGCCGCGCGGAAAGTTCAACGTGCAGGTGTGCACGAATATCAGTTGTATGGTGCGCGGAGCGGAAGACATTCTGCACCATTGCGCAAAGAAACTGGGCATCGGTCATAAGCAAACCACGCCCGACGGCCTGTTTACGCTGGAAGAGGTCGAGTGCATTGGCGCATGCAGCTGGGCGCCGGCAGCGCAAGTGAATTACGATTTTCACGAGAACCTGACAACAGAAAAGATAGACAGGATTCTCGACGAGTATCGAAAATTGAATCATTGAGCGATCGAGCCATTGAGCGATTGAAGACCGCTTTTCAATCGCCCGGTGATTCAATCGCAAAATCACTCAATATTTCATGGCTGATCTGGTCTCACATCCCGACGAGGTAAAGGTCGTCTCCCGGCGCTTTGGGCAGGGTGCGACCAACATCGACCGCTATCTCGAACTGGAGGGCTACAAGGCCCTGCAGAAGGCGCTCGCCATGGAACCGGACTCCATCATTAATGAGGTCAAGAACTCCGGCCTGCGCGGGCGTGGCGGGGCCGGATTTTCGACGGGAATGAAGTGGTCGTTCGTTCCCAAGCAATCGGCGAAGCCGAAGTATGTGCTTTGTAACGGAGACGAGAGCGAACCGGGAACCTGTAAAGACCGGCTGATTTTCGAGCACGATCCGCATTCGGTGATTGAGGGCGTCATGATCGCGGCACTCGCCGTCGGCGCGAAAAGCGGATACATCTACATTCGCGGCGAGTACCGTTATCTTCTGGACATCATGCAGAAGGCGATCCGCGATGCTTATGCCAGAGGATTTATCGGCAAAAACATTTTCGGCAGCGGGCGCGACCTGGACATCTACTGGCACGGCGGCGCGGGCGCCTATGAAGTCGGCGAAGAATCGGCCCTGATGGAGTCGCTTGAGGGCAAGCGCGGCATTCCGCGCATTCGGCCTCCCTTCCCTGCCGTGGTAGGACTTTGGGGTGGGCCCACGGTCATAAATAATGCTGAGACGCTGGCCAACATTCCGCACATTATTCTGGGTGGCGCGGACTGGTTCGCAAAACTGGGTACCCCTAAGAATGGCGGTACGCGCCTGTTCTGCCTGAGCGGCAATATCGCCAGGCCGGGCGTTTACGAATTGCCGATGGGCTATAGCTTAAAGAAGATGCTCTATGACGTGGGCGGCGGGATTCCTAATGGCCGCCAGTTGAAGGCCGTTGTACCGGGCGGAGCGTCATGCCCTTGTCTCACTGCGGATGAAGTTGATGTTGCCATGGATTTCGATTCTGTTGCAAAAGCCGGCTCCATGCTGGGATCGGGAGGCGTGGTGGTGGTTGACGATGCACAGTGCATCGTGAAATTCGCCCTGCGCACCATGAAGTTTTATCAGCACGAAAGCTGCGGATGGTGTATCCCCTGCCGCGAAGGCACCGATTGGCTGAAGAAAACGCTGATTCGATTCCACAACGGTGGCGGGATGATGAAAGACATCGACAATATGCAGTACCTGGCGGAAAACATGCTCGGGCGGACGTTCTGTCCGCTAGGCGATGCGGCGGCGATGCCGACGATTGCTTTTGTGAAAAAGTTCCGCAGGGAGTTTGAAGATCATCTGGATGGAAGGCCCTGCCCGTTTGAAAAGGCGGGTGCGGCGGAGCTGGCATTCGCGCATTAGGGAAAAATGGCTGACGTAACTCTCACGGTCGACGGCAAGAAACTCACGGCACCCGCGGGCACGCTTCTGATTGAAGCCTGCAAGAGCGTGGGCATCGAGGTGCCATCCTTCTGCTATTACCCCAACCTCTCTTTACAGGGCGCGTGCCGGATGTGCCTGGTGAAAGTCGAGAAGATGCCCAAGTTGCAGACCGCGTGTACTACGACGGTCGCCGAGGGCATGATCGTCACTACTGAAAGTGATGAGATCAAGCAGGCGCGGAAATCGATGCTCGAAATGCTGCTTGGCAACCATCCGCTGGATTGTCCGGTGTGCGATGCGGGCGGCGAGTGCGAATTGCAGGACATGACGTTCTCGTATGGCGCCGCCGAATCGAAATTCATGGAGGCGAAGAACCATAAGGAAGAGCAGCAATGGTCTCCGGTGGTGTTCTTCGACCGGCCGCGGTGCATTTTGTGTTATCGCTGCGTGCGTATCTGCGGCGAGGGGATGGATGTCTGGGCCCTCGGCGTGCAGAACCGCGGCGTGACTTCGCTCATTGCTCCTAATAAGGAAGATCACCTGGAGTGCGAAGAGTGCGGCATGTG
>DATAUY010000274.1:0-35613 GCA_036268025.1 Candidatus Sulfotelmatobacter sp.
TCCCGCCTTGAGACAAGATACTTCGTTCAGCCAAAGTTTCGTTGGGATGATCGGAGCGATGATTGCGCCTTCGGCGCGATGATGTTGCTTGCCTTACGGCAAAAGTTCAGAAAACTGCGTTTTCAGATGATTGCCAACATGTACATTCTGGGCGGCGGGAAAACGCTAACTTAACTAACCGTAGCGGTGAAAAAGCATGCTGGCGAGTCAGCAGCCATTCAACGCGGCCAGGTACACAAACGGCGAAGTGTTCTCGACCATCTGACGGATGAACAGAAGCCAGCGTCGCGAAGAAGTTGAGCGCGGCGTACGCGCTGAAAGAGTACAAATAGCGAGTGGCGGCAGAGCGCGGCTATTTTTTCTTGCGCAGCCGAGATGCGGGGCCGTACGGAGCGGCACCTATCTGCCAAGGGGAAGGTAAAAACGCGTGGCGTATGTCTTCCTCCTCGGTCCAGCGCTCGGCCCGGTCCCGCTGCTCTCGGAGCCATACCACAACAGCGCGGAGCAGTTGATGCGTTCCACGCAACCCCTTGAATTTCTTCCCGTCGTTGGTCGTGATGCCTTCTTCATTCAGTCTGGAAGCCAGATCCATTACATGAATCGACTCGCGGCCAGATTTACAGATATCGGCAGCCAGGTTGATCATAAAAAGCCTTTTACGCTCCAACTCGGAAGGCGACATATCGAATCTACCTCCCCCACCGAGCCCGCTCGGCCTTCGGCGCGGACTTCTTCCGCTGGGCTGGGCTCAATCGTGCGTTGAGAGTCGCAGCGCCCTTTAGACCGCCGCTCCGGCCCATTGCGGTCATTACCTGCGACATCGCCAAGGGAACCGCCGGTTCATCGCTGATGCGGGTGCTCTTGCGAATCACGTCGGCCGCGCACTGGTTGATGCCCTGATTACGCGTACGCTTCAGCATAGTCCCAGTATCGCAGGTTGGTCGGTCGGGTCAGGCCTGTGGAAATCGAAAAGACCCCACTACCGACCAGTGTCAATTTACTCCGAAGCAGTATACTCTATATCGGACTCCCGCTGTTGGATTTGTGAAGCGCTGAGGCGTCGGATCAGCGACTTCTTCTAGGGTATTGAACGCGTATTCGCCTGGTAGCAGCGGCAGTTGAGGAGTGGCACGCAGGGTATGGTCATCTTGGCGCGCTACATCGACAACAATTTTAGGCGATAGTTGGCGATTCTTGGCGCTGAAGATCGTGCCGGTAATATCGTTTTGCACAAGTTCGCGTTCGCCTTTCTTGCGAACCAAAAGCCGCAGCTCGGGTACCAGGGCCGACAGGACACTGCTATCTTGAGTCAATGCCAAATTCATCCGTATCAGGAACACTTGAGTGTCTGACGAATTGATTCTGACGGGAGACTTGTCGCCCGGGATCGCTAAAAACTGCCTTATGTGAGTCTTGACTTGCGATTCCAGGAGTCCGGATTTCGTCAGTTGCGAGATCCCGACCGACGGCTCCAATGGTATCTCCGCGCCGCCGACCACCACGAATAGCCCGGTGGCCTTTAGCGTCTGGGCCCAGATGCCTGAAGGCAGCGCCAGGAGCGCTAATCCACAGCCCAGGTGCAAAATCAGCTTGGTAAGTGCAGTGTTCATTCCGGCCCTCCCTGCAAGTGTTTTTGAAGCTTGCGGCCAATCCGAGGAGGCGCCGGGCCTCGTCAATGCTTTCAACGTCGTGTGGCGCCCAAAGTCGGTTATATCCTAAATACGGATATAGAGTCAAGGGCAATTATGCTTGCAGTTTCATGGATCGTAGCGGCCCTAGGCTTCGTGCCAATCGCAAGGACCAAGAAGCCTTATTGTTGTTACTCCGAGCCCTGCGCAAAGAAGCGGGGTTGCGACAAATCGATATGGCTGCGGCGCTCCACGTTCCCCAATCGTACGTCAGCAAGTACGAGTCGGGGGAGCGCCGACTCGACGCGCTGGAGTTGCGGGCAGTTTGCCGAGCTGCCGGCGTGAGTCTGGTGACCCTGGCTCGGCGTCTCGAAATTCTGCTTGCGTAGGCGGGATATAGTCGAACCGCTTCCGCCGAGCGTGCATTTCTCTGGGCCGAGTCTGCGAATCACAGCACTTTATGTCAGCCTTCCGCGGACTCCCGATTGTAGGAAATGATTCCCTGCCAGATGCCCGCGGTACTCCTGGCCGCGCGGAAATCTCTACGCCAACTGTCGCGCGCGCCGGCGATGGTGCGAACTTGCCGAGGAGTTGGATCGGAAGAACGTCACTTCGGTGCTGCTTGCGTTGGCTCGCGGCTGGTCCGGTCCAGCGTCGCGAGAGGAGCCGGCAAGGATGAAGGGACGGCATCGGTCGATGCCGGAAATCTTCCCGGCGGTGATCGTGCGCGTCAAGGCCGACGGCCTCAACCCTGAGAACTCGTTCGCCTCGGACCTGATTGCCCTCGGAAAATTCATCCGCACTTGACCCCAAGAAGGCCGGGAAGTTGTCGAGGGAGGATGGCGACTGGACCGCACCCCCTTCCATACATCCTGGCCTTTGAGGAGCATTTGATTGCGACAACAATGTACTTCGAACCCCGATCCACGCCCCGGGGCGGGCAGGTTATCAGTTCCCGTAATCTGTTGCGCCCTCCGGGTTTCTCGGAGAGCTTTCCCATCTCAGCTATAAGCGCGTGGATTGAGACCACAATGTCTTGGAGTGCCCATATACCCAGCCATCGAGTAAACCTAGCTGTTCCAGCCGGCGGCTACTGCCATTACCGAGAGCCCTTCGACATCCACCCAAGTAAACATCTGCCAGACCGCCGTCTGACCAGTCGCCAGATTCATTCAACTCTCCAAGTGAAGAAGTACCGCTGCTGCTAGACAGCGAGGCTAACTAGGGAGAAGATTCTCAAGCCACTTGACCACCCACTTCTTGTCTCGATGATCGGTTTGAATATTGATCCAACGTTGTTCAAAACTAAGGATGAATGAAAAGACCGAAATCTCATCGCGCCAAAAAATGTGGTGTACGCCCCAGAAAGGATTTTTCTGGTTCCTATCTTCTGAAACCCCTCGGATCAGGGCCACCGGCGTAGTCTTTACGCATAGTTCTAGTTGCGGAACTTCATCTTCCAAACCGATTTCGTAGTGCTCATTCGCCGTCAGCAGCTGAATCCAATTCTTGATCTGAAGCCGGCGCTGATCGAGCGTAGTAAAATGAGCATCGCGGTCCTTCACGTAGTGCTCCAGCGCCCTCTTCGAGTGAATACTGCGTTCGCCAAATCGCTCGATGTTTCTCAGGAAGAGTTCCTGGCGGCGTTTGTGGAGGGGCTGAAATGTGGACTCACACCCAGCGGCCTTAATTACGGGCGGCACAATTTCCCCTGTATCGAAGGCTGACGCTGGGTGCACCAGGGAGGTTGGTATCGTCGTTATGAATAGCCTCTGGCCGGGCCGTTCTTCATATTCTAAAAGCTCCTTGACCTCAGCCAAGCGGGCAGTCGCATCGGCTTTGAATCGCATCTCAACAGAAGCCTTATGTGGACCGCCGTGTTCGACCGCACGATCCAAGAGGCTCAAAACGGCTTGCCGTAACTCGTCGCTTCGGAAAGTCCCAACTGCCGCGTTCGGGATATAGTTCTTTAGGTATCGATCCACTTCGAAGGCACCTAAAGAAACCCCGTCGTAAAGCCAGAGTAGCGCCTCAACATCATCCTGAGGTAGATTTAGACCGTGACAGATAATACTCAGTAGCTTGTCCCGCTGAATGTTTTTGACATTATCATCTATTACGAGGTTCTCCAACCGGGATACGCTCGCCTGCGAAACCCCGGCTTTGACGCCAAGAACTTGTTGCCGTCGGCCCGGCTGCTGTTCCCGGATCCGCCGGAATAGGAATTGAATGAGACGAAACCGGTCAATTTTTTGCGGGAACAGAAGCGCGGGCATCCCAAATAGAATAATTTGGTTACGATAGTGTTTTCAATAATTTTCGAAAATATTTTGACGAAATCTCGCGGGAGTGGTAGACTAGTTGTGCCATATGTCTCGACACATGTCAAGGCAAAAGGCGGCATAAGGAGGTTCGATGATCAGTTCTGCGTCCGAGTCCGATATTAGCGACTTGGTTTTAGATTTGCGCCGCAACCTGGATGTCAGCCAAGAAGGTTTGGCTCGCTTGCTCAGTATCTCTAGTAGGAGCGTGTCTCGTTGGGAGGTTGGAAAAGGAAGGCCTGACAAGCAAATTGAAGAACGATTGCACCGGCTACAGAAGGTGGTTCACGAGCTCAGTTTGCACTTGCCCAAGAAATTGATGGTGAGATGGTTGTCAGATCGGTATGGAGAGTTGAGGGAAAGCTCACCGGTCGAACTTCTGGTTAATGATTTTGGGGCAGAAGCGGTAGAACTTTTCGTGCAAAAGACTTTTCCTTCTGCGGCCAGTGCCAGGTCAATGACCGCGTGAAATGGATCGAGAGCCCATCAACTTGAGGATTCTGGCTTAGCGCTCGGTGCCGGGATATCTTCGTCTTTAACCCCACCTTTCCGGCGGGGTTTCTTTTTGTGGTCTGGATCCAAGTCGTGAATGAAGTAGTCGATCGCTTTTTGACTCTCCACATTTGTTTTTCTCGCCGCTTCGAGCTCCCGTCGCAATTCGTCGAAGATGTTCGGTTCGGCAACTATCGTCGGTGGAACAGATTGGCTTCTTGCCCTCACTGCGGCTATTACCCCACCGAGAACCAGTATTCCAATAAGCACAAGCAGCAATAACATGGGACCCCCATCCCTTCCTACGCGCTTTTTGTTTAACCCTCGGCCTTTTTCCTTTGGCTTGAATAATATCAGCAAAAGCGACACGTGTCTACACAATCGACGCAATTCTCTTCTAGGTTGTCAAATTGGTCTCAACACTCTGCGAATCGGCTCAGGACTACCGGTACTTTTACCAATAAATGGCCAAGATCCATGGTGTCGACTAGAAGCCCTTTTAGCCCAAGTTCGTCACGAAACCCTCCAGAAATGACCAAAGCATTAAACTGGTACCCCTTTTTCCCCGCCACCGCCACCGACATCGTTCTGCCCCCACCGATGGCCGCGAGATTCGACTGCGCCCCATTACCGAGCCGACGCCGGAGCAGAAAATCTTGCTCCGCTAACTGAATGTCCTCCAGTTCAATCGCGAATGTGGCGGTCGAAATGGGACCAGTGGCGGGGTTACGCTATGGGCGTTTTGACCTGCGCCAGGGGGCGTAATTCGCTTTTTTTTCTCGGCGAGTTTGTGCCGCCCCCGTGCGCAATCGGCAGTATCCGCCGCCGGCCCGATGACGAAACTCAATCGCGTCGGTAGCGGCGCATTATTGGAAGGCTCCAAGGTCAAGGGATGTCCGTCTCGGGCCATCATTGCGCAGACGAACTCTCGGAACTAATCTAATGGCTGGGTTCCCTCTGATTGACGAAACTATATGATCCATCGACTGCGCGACGGGAGAAGGCTTAAATCCAACTTCCCAAACTAGACGTCGCGGGTTCGAACCCCGTCTCCCGCTCCATATCCTCTTCATTTGGTTGCGCGTTAGGCGCAAGTGGTTCCTTGGCACATTCGGCTCTGAGCGAGAATCTGTAAGACCCCCTGGTTTTATTGGGTTTTCGTGATTTGGGCCGCCGGCGATCCAAAGGTTGGCGGTGTCGGCAGTGGGTCGTCGCCAATGTTCACGGGCCGTCGGCGCGCTCCGGGGGGCCATCGCCGCCGCCAGAGGGAACCACTCGGGTTTCCGGCTTTCGACGAACTGAGCCGCGGAGCTGCCGCGGCGGACGTTTGGGCTGCTCAACGCGCCGGGTTCGGCTCGCCGGGAGGAACCAGTTTCCGAAACCCGATCGGACAGAAGGACGTGAGGGACACGCAAACTCCATGGAATCACCAGACTGTGCCCCGCCGTCTGCACGCGTCTCAGCCCTCCGAATGCAAGGGTTTTGCCCCCAGGGACCCGGCCGTTCACCCGATTCAAAGCTCGCAGTGTCCCATCGAGGGAGGGGCCAAGGCGCTGGAAATCCCAGGAAAGCCAAAACGCTCAAGTCCCCGCCAATTGCCCACTTCTCCGAATTCTCGCGCGAGCCGCAAATTCTTGTGTGATTCCTGAAGATTCCATTCGCCAACTGCCGTGGGTTTCATGATGCCTTGCGGTGTTGCAGTGGGATCTGATTCTCCTGCGTGCTGCTTGTTGGCGTCGCGAATCCGAATGCTAGTTGACTGGTTGGCTGTTCCATTTTCGTCATGGGGGGGCGCGACGGGGATTGTTCCTCGCCGGCCGCTTGTCGTTGCATGCGTTGCGCGTAGGCGGCGATGTTGGTCTCCAGCAGGCGGTCAAGCGGCGCACCAATTGGAGTGCTTGCATCCTTCCAACCGGTCGTGGTGAGGAGTCGTCGGTACATCGTGCGCATGAAGGGATTTGAGTCGATCACGGTCACGCCGGCGAACGCTCGTAGCGCTCGCAGGTAACGTCTCCCGCCGATCGCCACGACATGGAGTGGCCGTCCCAGGTTCTGTTGTAGCCTGTCGAGTTGTCGGAGGTGCCATGTGCCTTTGGCCTTGGTTGACGCGCCGGTTTGGAATTCTTTACAGATGATGGCGATGTTCGCGTGTTCTCGCAGGAATGCCGTCCATGTTTCCCAGTCGGTGGTGGTGATCCCAGCGACGTAGGGAATGACGCTGATTCCGGCGTTGCTGAATTCCTCGGCGCAAAGAAGTGACCGCTTAATGTTCGCGAGGTTATCGAATCGTGGCACGTCGCGAAACAGCGAGAAGTTGGGCGCAATGACGTGCGTTGGTTTCAGCATGGCGATACCTTCGACCAGGCGTCGTTCCGTGCGATATTTCCAGAAACGTTCGAGGTGGTCGTCTTTTGCAATGGATGAGAGGATCAGGGGCGTGGTGAGGGTTAAGCGGAATCGTCGTCGCAGATCGTCAGGATCGCGAAGCATATCGTTGCGTTGCTTTATCCTGCGGGTGACGGCAAACGTGGTCAGTGCCGCAATGGGCAGGTTGAGGAATCCAGTTCGTCGATTGCCGTGTTGGATCAACGGGATGTACTCGGGCAGTCGATCTTCCTGTTGTTTGATCTGCTTGATCGTGAGGTCGAGACCATTCGTATCTCGCCAGACGTTGAGGAAGTTCTTGCTATGCGGGCACAGGTACGTGCACGTCTCAGGTTCTTGGCAGCAGTAGCAGAGGCAGTCGAGTCCTCCTCGAAAGTAGAGACCCCCGCATTGTTTTCGCGCGAAGCAGTGTTGGCAGCCCAGTGCTGGCTCTGATGCGGCGTTGGTACTGGTTTGTGGGAGGTGGCTCATAGTTGGTGTTCGGCGGCGATCGTCAGGCTGAATTCCAAATAGGTTCCGTCCGTGTGAAGGGGTCGGACCTTGATCATGTTGGCAACTGCTGGTTGTTCGTCGAGGTATGCGTTGAGGTCTTGACATGGTGCGCCTTCAACGGTGCCTATCACCCGATGTTCGTCAAGAATGTCAATGGAACCGTCCTGTCGTCGATGAAGCAGGAGTGTCGCCTCAGGACCCATGTTCGTGACTGGTTCCGTGAGTCGGCAAGGGTATGCCGTTGTTGCGTCTTCGGTTTGTGAGAAGAGAGGGAGTTCGAAGAGTCGCCCGCGCATTGCGCGTTGCGTGCTGCGTCGGTAGGAGTTTTCCGTTTTCTTGATGAAGTCTTCGCCCATTTAGTTTTCCTGATCCTTGAGAGTGATCGTTTCGTAGGTGTATTCTCTGCCGTTTCTTGTTCTTGCCAAGAGCCCGTGTTTATGAAGTGTTGTGAGCCGCTTGATCCAACCGGTGAGTCCGAGGGATTCTGATGATCGTTGCTTGAGTTCTTTGGCCGTGGCTGTTCTATGTTCGGCTACTGCCGCGAGGGTTCGAGCGTATGATTTATCCAAGGGTCCTGCGACGCTGATTCCTTGGGCAGTTCGTACGAGAATGGGTGTGCCTTCTTTGGCGAGTACATATTCGATCTCGTCTTGGAGATCCTGATGAATGCCGCCGATGACGAGGTAACGCCCGAGTGAGCCGCTTGCTACGAGTCGAAGGAGTTGCACGATGGTGGCGGCAATATAGCTTGCGGTGATGTTGATGATTCCCCCGAAGTCGAGATATACGATGGTGTCCTGCGATGTCTGGAGGATTGCTCCGAGAAGGGTTGGGAAATGTGATTGACCCATGATCTTTCCGAGTAGTGTGTCGGTCCCAACGATGGAGGCAACGTCCAGGCAGGCTTCCTTGTTTTCCATGTTCACCCACTATGGTGAACGACGGCAAGGTCGTTGTCAAGGGGGCAAGAATTTGGTTTTTCTTACAGGGCTATTGGGGTAGCGGGTGGGTTTGCGCAACAGGCGAAGGCCACTTGCAGACCTGGCAGAGCGACACCATAGCTAGCGTGGGCTTTTCGGACCTCAGCGGTTCCGTGAAATTCGAGAATTGCTTCGCCCGTTCGTAGCCGGACTCCTCCCCATTGATCGGCGAGTGCGCGCAAGACAGTATCGAAGCCATAGCCATCCGAATCGGGCAATCGCGACACGCCCACAGCCATTGCTTTCTTGAGGGCGGTCATTGAACTATTCAGGGAAGCATAAGCGGGATTCGTTCGTAGGCTGTTCAGTACGCCCACCCCCAGATCCGCAATCACCACGGAGAAGCGTTCCTGTTCACTCCGATAAGCAAGTAGTGCGGGCAGCGTGGTCTGCGCGTGCTGCCACACGTTGTTGATGATTTCGGCAATGGCACCAGATAATGCCTTGGCTGTCGTGGAGGTAAACCCCTGTTCCGCGATCGCCTTGCGCAACTCGGATTCGCGACGGCGCAGCCAGACAAGTTCCGCTTGAGCAGGAATCGCGTTTAGAATCGTCGATCCTGAGAGAAACGGTGATTGCCGCAAACAGTCTTCAAACGCCGTCCCTGTCGTAGGTTGGGGGCTGCTGTGCGGCTGGGTCGTATGCCAGACAAGATGTTCAATCGCTGCGGCCAACGTGCACTGCGGCAAAACGATAGAGTGGCTAGCGCCGTTTCGATGGGCCTGGACGATCTGTTGAGCGTTAAGTAGCATGTCCACATCGCAGTCAAAACCGCAAACGTCGAGAAGAACGTGCGAAAGCCCGCAACACCAGGATCGGGCTAGGAAGCCATTAAATCTTTCGTAAGTTTCATAACTAACATTCTCTTCGTCAGGGTAACACGACAAGAGAATCAACATTTTACGCCTCCGAAGCTTGGGCTGTCGTTATCGCTTCAGTGCGGGGGTGGCGCAAGCGCCATGCAAGTGATCGTCGCGGTCTTGTTCCGACGCGAGGCGCTCAACTTCGCTGGCACGAACCCGGTCCCTCTCAGACGGAGAACAGTGTGCCTGCGACCGCGAGTTCGCACAATTTGCGTTTCATGATGGCGGCAACATCTTTGCCGTCTCTAAGGGTCTCGATCTCAGCGGTGGTTAGGACGACAATGCGACGATGCTCGGCCATGGCGGCCGCGATCGTGGCGTGCGCGGCGGTTCGGTGGACGCCGTTATCGCCAGTGTACCGGGCGCCGCACGCACCACATCTCACAAGTCCTTTGAGAAGATAGAAGTGTTTCTGGTTACGCGGCGAAAAGGCAATATTCTGCCGGAGTCGCTCTCATAGCCTTGATCCTGGATCTCGTGCCAGAGTTTGGTCGCATTGGGGCAGCCCTCGTCCCAACGACGGCGGAGAACTTCCGTGCTCATCAGAAGTGGACCGTTAGCCTTCGGTTAGCGACCCACGCGAGAACCAGATCGGAAGTGGCGGTAGGCGTCATCACCCGCGCCGAAGGCGCGCCTCATGAGTCGGGGATTAGAGATAGCTTCCATCGTGCCGAAGTCGCGCGGTGGAGCTTTTGGCGGACGTGTCGGAAGTATTCCTGGCCGACCTTCAATTTTGCAGTACCTCTTCGATCACGGGCAAGAAGTACGCCAGCGAACGGATGGTGCCGAGTGGCGCGGCACCGGCGGCCCGCATGAGGCGCCGCGTCGCTGCCAGCACCAACGCATTTCTCCACGCCGAAGGCGGCGGAGGAAACTCCCGGAATTTGTTTACGCCTGGCGATCTTCTGTGTATTGGCGCACAAGGGCCGTTCCATTTGAGCCCCGGTGGGCAGAAAATCGCTCTCACGCTCGGCCCGCGTCCGCTTGCGCAAAGGCGCTCCACCTGGCGTCCAGCAATCCCAAAGGGAGACAAAACGCTCAGTTCTATGCCAAATCGGCATTTCCACAAATCCCTGTGGGATAGCCAGGTTTTCTTAAGACTGCTTACCGAGATCCTCTAGACCAGAAGATGTAGTGCTCTCCGGGTAGAGCAATGCTTCACGTTCCGGTTCATAGTGAGCCACGAGCCATCGCGCAAATCGAATGACGACTGGCAAGAATTTTCGCGTTGCCAAGCGAATTGCGCTGGACTGGTCCAAAGACCACTTATCGAAACGGCTTCGAAGGGCGGCCTTGAATTGTTCGATTTTGGCATCACCGAGAGGCCTTAGGAGTACCATGAGCTTACTGCCGTCCTGGTCACCAAATAGCTCGCCACGCTCGCGAGCGCTGAGGGTAGCGCGTAGAACGAATCCCTTCTCCTGCAATTCCTCTATGAGCTTAGAAACATTAGCGTCACTGTAATGAAAGTTCTGTTTTAGAACCCTCGTCAAATCATGGCGCAGTACAACGTTCTGCCCCTCACTGTTCGGCTTCCCGAAGTGCCGTATGTGCCAGAGCACAAGTAATTCGATGGGATCGACGCCGCACTCCTCCTCTGCCACATAAATCAAGCGGGGCACTAGTGCGGCCACGGCGTGGAAAACCTCTTCGGGCAAATCGTTCGAGTTTGGTTTCATCGCGTTGGATCTGTATTGAATCATAACTTGCGGAAGCGCAGTTTTCAAGAATCCCAAAAATTCTCCAATTCCGAAAAAAAGAAAGTCTTGAAAGAATCTCAGAAGCGTCTTATTATCCTCATCAGAAGAAATGAGGCCCATTCTGGTGTAGGGCGTAATCGCCCGGGGTCTTGCGGCATACACTTCACTTTGGAGACGTTCCTGTTGTGAACGTAATGGTACTTTTTTGCCGAATCTCAGGTAGTATCCTAATTGTATTGCTGATCGAAGCCAGATGCTGGAGGCAACCACTTGATAGTGGTGCTGATTTATGCTATTCTGAGGGTGTGTTCTGAGGAGGAGTTATGTCGAATTGTTTTCACTTTGAGGCGCCATCAACCCGCGACTCGCGCATTGACGTTTCGTTTGCCGAAACGCGTCAGCTCCCCCACAACGACATGGAGCGCGTCTACGAAGATCTGGTGGAATTCGCCAGCTCTCGGTACGACAGAGCCGGTCGGGCAGCCAATGGGGGCGAAGAGGAACCGCGAGATTCCGATTAGCCTTTAAGAGCCGAAGAACCAGGGCAAGTTACCTGGTTCTTTTTGTTAGGCGGCGCTGCATTTGCCATTTACCCACGGGTGCATATTCATCCTCACGATAGCGGTGATTTAGCGGAGTGCCAATCTTCCGCCGCCCAACTAAACTAAGAGCATTCGTGTCTGGTTTCCACTCAACTGGCCCCGTTCTGCGATTGGACCTCTTTCATACATAATTTCTATTGCAATTTGTCATCCCGTTGTTGAACAATACACGAATGGCCTGGATCAATCTGGCGTGGCACCATTCTGTAAGGGAGAAATTCGGAGAGCATCTCGTCTTCTACCGAGCTTGTCTGCAGCATTTCCATCCCGAAAAAACTCCTTTGATTCTGTCAAAGCTCTTCACCGCTGAACAGATCAACAATTTGACGGTATACATGGTGTTTGGTGCAACCGATATTCTCATCTATGGCTATCTCCATCCAAACCTGATCGAAGATTTTCGCTTTAGACTCGCTGAGGCACTCGAAACGGAAACCACGCCGGAGTACTTTGCCGTCGCCAGGAGAGAAGAACACGAGTTCAAGGCCGCCGGTACCGCGGCCATCCGCTCCGACCATAACCTCTATCATCTCTTGGATGTACAGACGATTCGGACCGTTCAATTAGGTGAAAATCCCGATTTGCTGGCACGCCTTATCGAGGCCGGGCTCGTCGAGCACACGGAAGAGCACGGAGAGCAACTTATACGGTTCTTCATGGCGGTCGCCCTCGATACGACCGAAGCTCTCCTCGACCGAGCGCAGACTACAATACGCGAACACCTTCGCAAGCAGGCTACGCTAGTAAGTCCGCGCCTGCTCAGAGGAAGAGGTTTTGCTGTATTCCTAATAGACGCGCACGTTGAACCAGCCAACTACTTCACAATTGGAGAGCTGTCGAAATGGCTGATCAGTGAACTCGACCCGTTCAAGGCAAAGACGGAGACCTACCTTGCCTCTGAACCCGATTCATTAATCCCCGGAGCAAACATCATCGACGATAGGACGTTCATCGTGCGGCGATCCACCTCTCCGCTTATTCAATCTATCTTGCCTGAAGTCTACAATACCGCGACTGCAATCAGTGACGAGATTATCCTTGCGCTTTCTGATGGCTCCGTCAACGCGACGAGACTGCTACCACAAGACAGAGCCCTCCTGGGAGCATTTCTAAAAGGTGTGCTCGACAGCAACGAAATGCAATCGATCGGGCACTTACTTTTCTTCTTAACTCATCTCGAAGGATATCTTCGGACTGCCCATGCTCGGTATGCGCAATCGAAGGGCTTCGACCTTAAGGTGCTCTACGATCTCGCCGGCATCAAGGAGGCGAACAAAAACCACACGCTAGTTGATTATCTAAACACCTTGACTAAGGTATTTGAAGACCAAAAGCAAGACTCCTTGACGCAATCTGCTAAGGAGTGTCTCCGCTTGCTTCCGCTTCGGAATGAGCTGGCGCACGGCAGATACACACTTGCCAAATGGCCAGATGATCTCCACGTCCTGATTCAGGGCCTTCCTCATTTGAGATCTGTTCTGGGGCACCTTGCAGATGAAACGGGGTTAATTTTTAAGAATTGATCAGAGCGACCAGCACTGAAGAAGAATGACAACCGACCGATCGATCGTAGGGCAACTGAGTCGCGAACTTACAGACCGTGAAGTATTGGATTTTGCAGCTATTGTTCGGCTAATGAGCGAGGCATTAGATGGCGTTAGGATCAATTTTTTTATTAAAGACTCCGACGGCTACTTTGCGCACGTCGCCAGTTCGTCTGGCACAGAGGCTATCATAGACGAGCCTTTAGAGGCCGACGAGAGTGTGGTACTAGCTGGTCTGTTTGATCGCAGTGAATCGTCGCCAATCGAAGTAGCCAACTCTGGCTGTCGTCTGAAGCACCATCCAGTTCTCGAAAAGGACATTATCATAAAACTGAGTTGTGCGGGGCGGCTTCTCGGCTTCATCGTCGCTGGTTCCGAACTTGTGGCGGATGATGAGCAGCTCAATATCGCGATCTTATTGTGTAGCCAGTTAGCGCTGTCGTTGGCAGCGATGAACAGAAGGCAGCTCTTGAACCGTGACTTCTTGATCGCACAGCATGTTCAGAAGTCTCTCTTACCTCGTGCGAAACCCTCAGTTCATAACCTTGAATACGATGTTGTATTCTCCGCAGCAAGTCATGTAACAGGAGACTTCTATGATTACGTTTCGTTGTCTCCAACTAGGCTAGCATTCATCGTCGGGGATATAATGGGCAAAGGCGTAGGGGCCGGCCTCTTGATGGCAAATATTATGCCGGGCATTAGGGCTATTATCTCTGAAAAGCAAAGCCCCGAAGAGACAATGAGGAGGGCTTACCAACACGTGTACGATGCAGCTCCTCACGGAACCTATGCGACGATGGTCTATGGCGTATTTGATATGGAGCGCAGTCAGCTCTTATACGTTAACGCTGGTCATCAACCTGTCGCCTTCTTAATCAGACACGGGCAGGAAACAACCGTCAAATTGCTGGATAAGGGCGGCTCGATTCTGGGGTTGTTGGCAAAGGCCAAGCCATTTAAGATAGGAAAAGAGAACCTCCGTTCGGGCGACATTATAGTTTGTGCGACGGATGGTACATCAGATGCAGAAGACCACAACCGGAACATTTTCGGGGAGGAGCGTTTCCGTGAGATCGCGGCCACGAATTCTAACCAATCCTTGAGCGCCCGTGAGATTGCTGGGCAGCTCTATGAAAGCGTCGAAACATATATGGCTTTGGCACCGCAAGCGGATGACATTACCATCGCAGTGTTCAAGGTCCGTTGAGTCTTCCTGTGCTTGAATTCTTCCCAACTTCATCAACCTCTTGAAGATGCGCCCGAACGTTCGCGTGAATCGGGTTCTGCCGGGTCATACGGGCAAGCTGCTGCTCATTCTTGTCGAGATCGAGCGCGGCGTTGAGTTGCGCTTGGCGAGCCAATTGGTCCTTAAGCTTGCACGCCATCGATCTTCGCTATTTTGGTCCGCTGCAAGCCCGCGTACGTGTGGCTGGGTGTGGATGAGATCTATCCGGGAAAGAATGAGAAGTTCATCACGGTGGTGAGCAATCTGGACAGCGGCGAGCCATCGTGGTTCGGGCGCGAGCGTAAGAAGGAAATGCTTGATCAGTTCTTCCAGGAGGAGTTGAGTGCCGGCCAGCCTCCTCGCGGACGGTCTGAACGCAGCGTACTCGTATGGTCAAGAAATCAAGCCGTTATTGAAAATAAGGTCTTTGCCCGCTGGGCCAACACGCGCTTCTTGCATTGGAACTCGATCCAGACAACCCGGGCGCGCACGCCTGCTTAGGGGTAGTGGCTTGCGCGTTTGAATGGAGGTGGAATGAGGCTGAGATCGAACTAGAGTTAGCGAATCGCTCTCGACCGACGCTCCACTTCCGCATACTGCTGGTATGCCTCCTATCTGGTTGCGGTTGGCCGTTATGATGAAGCATTCTGTCCTGCCGCCGGGCACAGGCCACCGAAGTGGTAGTTTCCGTTGTGGCCAATTCACATGTCGCAAAGATCTTGAGTGTTGCCGGGAGCATGAAAATACCCGTACCCTTTTTATCAAAATAATCGCAGAGGCTCCAAGCTTCTTCCTAACACATTGACACCTGGGTCTTGTGCTACTGTATATCGGCCAAACAGATATGGCCCTACTCGAGCTTGAAACGGCCGCCAGGCTGGCCCCCGACATACCGTCGGTCGTCGCCAGCCTGGGATATGCCAATTCGGTAGCTGGGCGGCGAACCGACGCGAGAAAGATTCTTGAAAAACTCGCCACATTGCGCCCCAAGACGTATGTTCCGGCGACAGACCTTGCTGCGATAAGCGTTTCTCTGGGCGAGAAGGATGAAGCCTTCCGATGGCTGGAAGAAGCGTTTCAAGAGAGGGCGGTTTCTCTTACCTGGGTGAAGTCCTGGCCGCCGTTTGGTCCAATCCGAGATGATCCACGATTCGCTGAGTTGCTACACCGCATTGGACTGGACTGATTGAATTAAGGGCACGGAACGTTGGAGGCACGGGTTTCCCCTAGAAACTAGATGATTCTTCGGCATCCTCAGAATCGGATTGCCGTGGCTTGTGGCGGGGGCGAAGGCCTTCCCTGCTGGCCGTAAGGAGACCGTCTGCTTTAAGTCTGGATCCTATGGATTCACATATAGCAGACGTAATTAGGGAGGTTCGATAACCGCTTGGTGGCCAGCCAGAATCCCTGCCCATCGTAAGCAAGTAGTTTTATGGCGGTGCCGCGCGGCGACTACGAAAGAGGAACAGACATCCGGAGAATGGATCAGAGGCGAGTTTCTCCCGGCATAACTGTGCGAGGCTGTCGATGCCTTTCCTGGCATCGATTGGCTCAACCGCGACCAGGATCCGGATTTGCGGTGTGATCTGAATCAGGCGCCCGGCTCCCACAATGCACGACTCAGACCTGCCAGGTCCGGCGCTGTAGAACCCTTCCATTCGATGCGCATGCGGCCGCGTGGCCCACCCACTTCGATAATGCATTCACAGGGATGGGTGGTGGGTGTTGCGGTCAACTCCACGAATGCAGGTCGCGGGGCTGAGGTGGGCGGCGCCGCGGAAGCCGTCCCCTGCATGCGTCCCTTCAGCTTGGTGTAGTCGAGCCGCAGCACCTGGGCCGTACCGAAGACTCCATGCTGACGAGCCAACTCCGATGCCAGTGCCCACAACGATTCCGGTATCGGCCTACGGCCCGTTTGGGAACTCCGCCACTGTTCAAAGCGCTCCCGTGCTTCCTTCAGCCCTGCTGGTATCTCATACTCCGCGCGTGCTCCCATCGTCGGCCTCCTCGCCTTTGTGTGGCGTACCGACCTTACCAGCTATTCCCGGCCGAAATCACGCACGTCTACCGAAGGCTCACGGAATTCTGCGAGGATATCCGCCTGTGTCGCACTCGCCTTGATCGTCGAACCCATGGCTTGCAGGAAAGTGGTGAGCGCCCCAAGGTCGTCAGCGGCAAATGCCTTCGTGACAGCCTGATTCACCCCTGTAAGACAGCTGACGTCGGTGGCCGAGAAGTTTGCTGCTTTCGCGCTATCCAGGGTTGTCTTTTGGTCCTGCGCATTTGCTGCGGCAGTTTGGGTGAGTTGTTGCAGCCCGGCGTTCAGTGTGCCGGCGAAGAAGTAGTGGATCAAATCCGCACGAGCTGCGGAGAACGGGTAGGCCGTGATATCGAGCTTGAGCTGCTGCAGGATATTCGTTTTCACCTTGTCCCTATTGGCTTCCATGCTGCTAGTGATGGCTTGAACGGTTTGCTGCTCGAAGTAATTCTTGTCGATGGACAGGTCTACGCCGGTAACGCCGGAGAGCAGCGCGCTTAGAATCGTCTTGGTGCGCCGCCGCCGGAGATAGCGTCGAGGCGGCGGCCAGACCGAGTTGAACAAAATCCGCGCCCACGTGGAAATTGCCTTCCTTGAGAAATAGCTGCGTTTCGTAGTCGTAGAAGGCGTAGTCGATCTCCGCGATGATGCTGTATACCATTCTGTTGCGGCGAGCGACCTGATCGACGGCTGTTGCAGTGTTGTAAGCCGCTAGATCGGCCGCGTAGCTGCTGGCAGAATAGGTGCCTTGTGGCGGCGCGATCACCAGCGGTGGTTTAGGGCCCGCAATCCTCCCGCCGCAGCCGCTCACGATTGCAAGCGAAAGCGCGACCAGTAGTATGGTATTTCCAGTACTCACTATTAGGGGATCTCCTTTTTGGCAGTGTGGCCGATTGTCGGTCTTATATACAAAGCGCAAATAGGATCAAAAAGAGGACACGGCGAATTCGGTTCCCACGAGGAGCCTGGGGTTGGCCCGTCTGCCCCACATTGCTTGGAGACATCGCTTATTCTAGGCCGGTGCCACTGCTGGCTCCCGAAACACCGGACGTCACTGTGAACTCAATAATCGTCAGACTGGCAGTCGGGCAACCAGGAACGACAGCCGGTATTCCCGCGCGGGGCTAGGGTCGCCACGCTTGCGCATCTGCGCTGGGACCTGCAAGCTAGTTGTTCGGGTCTAAAGAGATCTATAACTAGCTTCTGTATTCCATCGACGCCGGATTGTGACCCGCATGTCCTTCCAACCGAGCCCCGGCCGCCGCTTCGGGCGGCCAGGTTATCAGCGCCACCCAATCTGTTGTGACCTCCAGCCTTCTCGAAGTCGTTTTTCATCTCGGCTATGAGGGTTGGGCGGATTGCGACCACAATGTCTTGACATTGTGGTCGCAACCCGTCCGATTGGCCGCCAGAACTGCCTCCCGGTGAGATGCCCGGTCGCGCGGTAGTTTCCTTTTCCTTCCGTTCCGTGATGAACCTCCACGACAGTTGAAGTCTCGACTTCCACTGCCGCGGGGGCCTTTGCGTGGCTTCCCGGAAACCAGTTGAAAGGGAGGAAGAAGTGCCAATAAGTCTACAAGAGTGGCTTGCGAAAAATGACTACGCTTCGGCTGATGAGGCCTTGACCGAGTACGGAATGCTGGAAAGCATCTATCCGGCACTATGCAGCGACGGATGCGAGGTAGAGCCCGATGGGCATTGCCCGCATGGCGGGCCATCGCTGCTTCTAGCCTTGGGGCTGATCTGAAATCGAGAACGATAATGATACCCAAGTTTTCGCTAGGGCAGGTTGTGTCTACACCGGGCGCCATGATGGCGTTGGAATCGGCCGGGCATGATCCCTGGGAATTCCTTCATCGCCACATCAGCGGCGATTGGGGCGAACTCGACGACCACGACCGCAGAGAGAATGAGCGGTCAGTGATCCAGAAATGCCGACTCCTGTCGGCCTATCACCTCCGGGACGGAATCAAGATCTGGATCATTACCGAAGCTGATCGGTCCGTCACGACGATTCTCTTGCCAGAGGAGTACTAGCTCTGGACGGGCCACGACAGGTCGCATGGGGCGGGATTCATCCTGCCCCATTTTTGTTTGTCGACGAATCCTTGATATCGAGCCGTAAGCCGTGGGACCAGGGAAGGGAAGTGCGGCGGATAGACAGGGCGCCGGGTTCAAGCTCGCATGTCTGATGTGTTGCGAGACTTTTCTAGCCTGCGACAAATCAGATCGTAGGATAAGTTCGGGATTGCCCAGTTTATCTGGCTGGGCTCGAACACCCCGTTATTCCAGGGTGCCTGGTAGATGGCCGGCCCGATACGTCTGACCGTGAATCCCCTAAAGTCCCGGAATTTGATGGCCAGAGGGCCGCCGCGAGTTCCTCGCCAAAGGCGAATCAATCGGTCGGATGGCAGGAGGAATCCGTCGCAATCCCAGTTGTCGGGAGTTGTTGCTCCAGACGGCAGTACGTAAGGCGTGGTGTCGCACACCGACATGTCGCTCGTGTGTTTGGGCCCGTAGACGATTAGAATCTCGCCGGTTGAATTGGTGCACTGGCCCCATCCCCGGCCGTTGAGTATTCGATAATCGGGGCGAACCAGATCCCCGTAGTCCAGGTCCAGAACCGCCATGTCGCCGGGTTTCAACTTCATCCGACTCGATGATAGCGCCCGTCGGCCTACGGATGGTGCCGGCGGGCCTGGGTCGAAAGATGCGGCCTTTTCAGTTCCACTCAGCTAGAGGCTGCTCTGCCCTTTCGGGGCGGCCCTCTGACATTCCGCCACAGTGGCGGGATGTCAGGTGCCCTCCCCGCAAATGCGGTTATTGCCGCACTGCTGGCCTGGCCGCCACCGGAGCCTCAACCGAGAGTTCCGGCCCCTCGTTATTCAATTCCTCCAGGCGAATTCGCCCGCGGATAACAATGCGATTCCCGTAAAAGACCGCGGATTCGATCAGCGTTTGACACATCTGGCGCCAGTCTTCAGGGCTTAGGCTGTCCAGGTTCGCGGCCGCTTCGGCGCAATACTCGGTCACCGCCTTGTCTATATGAGCAACGGGCACTTTTGGTGGGACTGCGCTGGCTCGCTCCAGGTCCAAGGCGGCGCGGCTGGAACCGATCTTCTCCAGTTGAACGCCCAATTGCGCCGGCGATATCAGGCCGGTGCGGTATGCATCCAGCAGCCGCTGCTCCTCCCCAGCAAGGCGGGTTGCCTCTTTTTCCAGCCGGTGTTCGCTCCCGAGATGAGCCTTGGCTTCGGCAGCCTCCCCTTGCTCTATCTGGCGCAAGGGCTCCAGAATCACCTTCGGGTCGGTCATGATGCCTGAAATAGCTAGCATTACGGCGTCATTTAAGATGTCTTCCCTTATCGAAGGCATTTGTTTGCAGCGCATGGTGCAGCGGTAATAGAACTTACCGTGGCAGGGGTCGCCCCCGTACATCGCCCCGCAACCGCCGCATCGTACGAGTCCTTTGAGCAGGTACGAGTGCTTTTCGTTCCTCACAGAAAAGGCGCGATTTCTGACAAGCTGCTGCTGCACTCGGACCCATCGCTCGCGCGAAACGATTCGCAAGGTCTCCGGCAATTCAAGTGGCACCCACTCGTTACTGGGCCTCTGGCGCACACTGCATTTGCTGCGCTTGCGATAGACGTTCGCGGCCGCCGGTTGTCGCGGTTCGCACGCCTGGAACTTGTTGTAGTGCCATGTCCCGGCGTATGTCTCGCTTTTCAGGATCCGCAGAACGCTGGATTTGCCCCAAGTAGGCGCACCTTTCCTTGGAGGAATGTGCAGCTCATTCAGGCGTGTCACCACCCGGTGAGCGGACAGGCCCTCTTCATCGACCCAGGCGAACATATTGCGGACGACTTCAGCTTCTTGGGGCATGATTTGCAGGACCCCTTCGGCTCCGCCAGCCCGGTCCATACGGAGGTAGCTGTAGCCGTACGCAGTATTCGAGCCCAGGTAGAGCTTGCGAGTCTCCACTTTATGCCGCCGACCTCGACGAGTCCGGTCCGCAATTAATTCACGCTCGAACTCGGCGAAACTGCCCAAGATGTTGACCATCAGGTTGTAGGTTGGGCTCTTCTCACCAGGAAGCTTGCGAAATACAACCTGGACGCCCTTGCGTTCGAGGTCGCGCTTAATGACGCCCAAGTGGGAAACGTCCCTCGCCAGTCGGTCCACATCATTGATCAGGACCGCGTCGAAGGAGCCGTTCTCCGCGTCATCGCGCAGACGGTCGAGTTGGGGACGTTCCATGATGCCGCCGCTCCAGCCATCATCTTTATATGTCGCGACGACGAGCCACGTGCGTTCGCGGGAAAACCGCTCCAGCTCGGCAATTTGGGAATCGATGGTCTGGCCTTCCCGCTGTTCCTCGGTGGAAACACGGGCATAGATGGCGATACGCAGTCCGGTTTTTGGAAATTCCGACATGTTTGGGAAGGAGGGGTTAAAGATTGTCGCGTCGTTCACACAATAGCGTCTTGTCCGGATTAGTCAAATCCGACGGAGTGGACAACGGCACTCGTCTGCGAAATATGATCGCGATGGCTTTAAGTAGGGCGTGCCGGTCCTGGTTGGGCGAATCTTCCCAAACGATGTGAATCTTCGGTAATTCTGGCGTTGTTGACATAGAGCGAGACGGCTTGTAATATCCGTGACCGCGTTGTGACGCGCCACTCTGACACAGTACGCTAGCGAAAACGGACTGAAAAGACGGGAAAATATGGCTCATCAGCCATCAAGTTGCTGGGGCCAAGTTTCCCGCCTTTACTGATCGCCAAGACAGCGCCATCATCATCGCATGTTCAAAATCGAATACCTCATCGAGATGATTGGCGATCTGATCCGCGCATGGCTGTTGGACGCGTTTTCCGAGGGCCTTTCGGAACTGCGCAGGCGTTTTCGCCGTGGACCGCGAGGAATGGCCGGTGTTCGCCGCCACGTGCATCGGCAATGCAGCCGAAGATTGCGTCGGCGGTTATCCACATGAGATAGCAAGCAATCGGCCAGTCCGCCAAATTTTCCCTACTTTACTAAACCTGTGGGCTTGCTACATTGACTTCGAGAAGAAAAATAAAATAATTCAATGCAGCAAAAGAAACAGAGACAGCAAAACCAACTCGACCACTTCAGACGGAGGATGAGGTTCACGACTTCCCACGTGGCACACCTGTTGGGACACAAGGACACGTCGACGCTCTCCGATTACGAACGCGGCGAGCGCTTGCCCTCCCTGACTAACGCCCTCCGTCTGGGAATCATTCTGCGAGTGCCGGTCGAATTCCTGTTCCCAACGCTCTACGATGGAACGCGGGAACAGATCCGAGCGGAAGAGGAGAGGCTGGCGCAGCCGATCCAGCCCACCCTGTTTTGATGGCTCTGCCTAATCCCAACACCCATGACCAACATTCTCGATCAGGTAGCGCGGAGTTCCGCCTCTGCCCAGTTCCGTCCGGCTACGCCGAGCGAATTCTTGGCCATGCGTTTGGCCCACCGCCTAAACGACCAAGCCGCCGTTCGCCATTACACGGAACTCGCAGAACGATACGGCGACGGCCAATTATTGACCGCGTACCGGAGGATCCGCGATAGCGGGGTTCACCACGATTTGGGGCGGGCGTTTCACACGGAACTGGAGCGGCTGGCCGGCAGAAATAGCCAAGGCAACTCAAACGGCACGAGCGGTCATCGTCTTGCTTCCATACGAGTAGAGCGCCGGGCTGTGGCCATTGCTCTGTTTGCAGGCGAACACCTGGATTCCTCTCCTTTGGTCCGCCAACTATCATCCGATCGCGACAAGGCGTTAGACAGCGCGGCGGCGTTCATCACCCGTATCTTGGACAAGCGGCCGTTTGCCACCGCCGCGTTAGAGGCCTTTCCGGAAGACGAGGAAGTGCAGCGTGGGCAACTCGTTCAGATCTTAACCGGGATTCTGACGCAAAGGACGGTCGGCATTTGGCGAATTCCAAAGCGAGACGTCCTGGCCGCATTTGGCCACCCGCCCCTGCGGTTCCGCAGTCAGGTACGTGAAGCTATGACTAGCATCTTCCCGGAGGTCAACGGCAGTTCCGGCGCACCGTTGATCAAGGATGCCTTGGCGCTCGGGCTGTATTGCCAGATCGAGCATCTTTTAAATCTCTAACCATCAAACCCATGATTGGCCCTCTCGCCTATATAGGCGGCAAGAACCGTCTTGCCGCCCGTGTCATCTCCATGCTGCCCGAACATCTAGCCTATGTGGAACCATTTGCCGGTGGTGCTCAGGTGTTCTTTCACAAGCAGCCATCGGAGGTGGAAGTGCTCAACGATCTGGATGGCGACATCGTGAATTTTCTCAGGGTCTGCCAATGGCACCATGAGGAGCTGATCCGGTTTCTGCGTTATGCAGTGGTCTCGCGCTCCTGGTTCGCACTGCTCGCCAAGACAGATCCGACCACGCTGACGGATATTCAGCGCGCCGGCCGCTTCTTTTATCTGCAGAAGAATTGCTTCGGTGGCCTGGTGCTCAAACAGCACTATCACTATTCGGTCGTTCAGAACCCAAATTTCAATCCAAAGCGGCTACCGGTCATCATTTCCCAGGCCCATGAACGCCTGCAGCGGGTGCAGATCGAATCCTTGCCGTATCAGCAAATCCTGGAAAGGTATGACCGCCCGACCACGTGCTTTTACATGGACCCGCCTTACTGGGAGCGCAAGTTATATCGGCACAACTTCAGCGAGAAGGATTTTATCGAGCTTGAACAACGCCTCCATGGGGTCCGCGGCCGGTTTCTGCTTTCCCTGGACGATCACCCCGAGGTGCGGAGGCTGTTCGGCGGCTGGCACATCAAGCCGATCGAAGTCATCTATACAGCACGGACGCAGCCGCAGCAGCGATACCGGGAAGTAATTATCAGCAATTTTGAAATCTCGGAACGAAAGGAGGACGAGCCGTAACACCCGTACCTCGCGGTGGCAATGAACCATCCGCGACGTGTTCTCCTCGATACCGGCCGTGCAAACCTCCGGCGTTCCCGATGGAGCCAGAGTAACGGCTCCAGTTGTTAACCCTTTACTTCCATGAACAATCCTGAGTTGCCGGATTATCCGCAGGGCGGCCCGGCGGTCAATAAAATCTACCAGGCCGACTGCCTGGAGGGTATGCGGCACTTGCCGCCCGGCAGCGTGGACATGATTCTCTCCGACCTGCCTTATGGCGTCACGGCCAATGCTTGGGACCTGAGGATTGATCTGGAGCGTCTGTGGGCCGAATACAAGCGAGTCATCAAGCCAAGGGGCGCGATCGTTCTGACGGCCCGGTGTCCTTTTGACAAGCTCCTCGGCATGAGTAATTTCCCATGGCTTCGCTATGAATGGATCTGGGAGAAATCGCGAGCCACAGGCTTCCTGGACGCCAAGCGAGTTCCGTTGCGCGCGCACGAAAATGTCCTGGTGTTCTGCGACCGGTCTCCGCCTTATAGTCCGCAGCTTGAGAAGGGCGAGCCTTACCGCAGTACGCGCAAGGCGCGGTTCGATGCCAACACGGGCAAGCACCTGCGTGCCGCCGTGACAGAAAATCCCGGCTTCCGTTATCCGCGAAGCGTGCTGCACATAGCTTCGGAGTCAAACACTATCCACCATACTCAGAAACCGGTTGCGCTATTTGAATACTTAATCCGAACCTATACCAAGCCCGGCGATCTGGTGCTCGACAGTTGCATGGGATCCGGTACAACAGCCATCGCCTGTCTCAATGCCGGCCGCTACTTCATCGGTTTTGAACTGGACCCCGAATGCTTCAAGGCTGCTCAGCAGCGCATCCGAAATCATCGATGCTCTTCAAACGCTGGGCTTACACCCCCCGATGAGACCCGAAGCGCGGGCACAGCGAAAACGCTGCCCAACGGCAGGTTACCAGATATTGACAGCCTACCGCAGCACGAGCAGCTGCGGTCCGAGAATAATATAGGAGAAGCAGATCGGAACGGTTCCGAGATTGATAACTGTCAAACCAGCTGCGGACCTACGGGGCCATGAGAGCCAGCAACTCAGCTTGCTGGAACTACGCTTCGTCATCGAGTGGCTCATGGGCGTTGGCATTTCCTCTTCACGGCTGGCAGCGCTCTTCGGAACCAGCGCGGAAAACATCAGACGGCTGAAGTATTTTGCCGCCCGCCAGATTGAACCTTCACTCATTACTTTCGTGCCGGATCTGGAAATGATTCCGGCAACCGCCATGCACCGCGGCATCGGCATCCGTTCCCACCGGGAGATCCTAACCCGGGCGGAAAAACCTAGCGCGACCTTCGGATGGCTAAGCCAGCAGGTGGAGGAGCGATTTGAAGCCCACCGGCAACAATACCAATTTCCAGCCGGAGCCAGGAGCCTCCTGCAACTCAAGCAAAAGCTCGGTCACATGTCAGAGGCCCGCCGCATCGCTCTTGCCGGCATATTGGAGCAAAAGATCGCCTGGTTCCTGGTCCACAGCGGTTTTACCAGGTCCGCCGTCAGCCATGCCAGCTCCTCTCTTTGGCTCCTTCAGACCGCCTACTATCGGCTCGGCCGCAATGACGACGTGCGCGAATTCATCAAATCGGCGCTGATCGCGTCGCAGGCTAACCTTTTGGCCGGAAGACCGGCCGGGGCCTTGCCGATTCTCGATATCATCCGTGATGCCGCACAAACCATAAACGCGCCCCTTGGATCGGACTATTACCGCCAGCGGGCAGTGGCACTCTTCCAACTCGGCGCCCGATACGATGACGAAGCAAAGAAAGGCTTTGAACAATCCGAACGGCAGATGCGCAGGCTCGGCGAGGGTGGCGACGCTCAGGCGCTTATGACCGGCGCTCGGCACACCAACCTTCTCATCACGCCGAATTGGGAGAATGCCCTGGGCGTAATGGAAGTCGCCTGCGACACGTTCTCCCCCGACAGTATTGAGGCCTCCATGACACGGAACTGGGCGGCAGCCTGCGGATTCCTCACCGATGACGATCATATTCGGCGGCGCGCGCGCGAACTGCTTGTGGAGAACGAAGCCGCCGCCGCACGCTTCGGCCACCAGGCCACGATTGGCAAACTCCTGTCGATGACGCCCGAACTGGGCTTGCCCAAGGGCCTGCGAGCAGTATGGATCCGCAAGAGCCTTTATCAAAATGCCTTCCGCTTCAAATAGTTAGCAATACCGTTACGAATTCCCACCCGGATGCTGGTTCCCTAAAATCGACCTATCGCCGAGGCTAGAGTCTGCTAGTGCAGCCCTATGCCAAACGATGACCTGGAAGTTTTCCAATTCGCAGCATGCCGGGACCTTTACGGCAACATTCAGGATGTCAGCGTGGGCCGACGAAACGGCAGACCCGCAATCTTCTTCTCCCGGTCCGCGGCTGAATCGCTGACACCACCCGATTTCGGCGCCGATCCTCAGGGACCGGCGCGAATACGAAAATCATTTTCCAAGGCCAACAATGTTTGAAAAACTCTTAGCCTCCGTTTGGAACCGGCTGGCCACTCCAAATAAATCGACCGGCGATAGGGATTCCGGCCTGGACCTCGGCTCCCAAGTCATCGACGGCGAGGTGCAGCGAGAAAGTGCTTATCTGCCGCACTCAAGTCGCGCCGAACATGTTGCCATTCTCGGGAAGACCGGACAAGGAAAGTCGTTCTTCTTGAGACACCTCAGCGGACAGGACATCCGAGCGGGCCAGGGTTTCGTTTTCTTCGACCTCCACGGCGACACCATGTCGTTTCTGTTGGGCCAAGTGGCCGCCGAAGAACGGCGCCAGGGCCGGGACCTCAGTGAACGCTTGATCGTCATTGAGCCCGGCGACGCGGAGTATTCCATCGGCCTAAATGTCCTCGAAAGCGGTGGCGGTCCCGACAGCTATTTGCAGCTTGCCGAGTTTGCCCAGATTCTGAAGGCGCGCTGGCACCTGGACTCACTCGGTGCCCGCACGGAAGAGTTGCTTCGCAATGCCCTCCACGTACTGGCCGACAACCAGCTAACCCTGCTGGAACTGGCCCCTCTCCTGTCGCACGGAGTCTTTCGGGCCACCTGCCTGCACCGGGTAGAGAACACGGAGGTCAAGTCTTATTTCCAAACCCGCTTCGACACCCGCAGCGAGGCCATGCAGGGAGTCTACCGGGACGCCATTTTGAACAAAGTATCCGGCTTTACCGCTGACCGCCGCTTCCGCCACATCCTCGGCCAGCAACGTTCTACGTTCTCGCTGCTCGCCGCATTGGACCGTGGCCAATGGGTCGTGTTGAATTTGGATAAGGGCCGGCTGGGAGAACAGGCCGCTACCCTGGGCAGTCTGCTGCTGGCGAAGCTAAAGAACGCCTTATTCTCGCGCCGGCGCCGGAAATTATTCACGCTCTATTGCGACGAAATACAGAATCTGGTGGCCTACGATTCTGGCCTCGATACGCTTCTGTCCGAGGCCCGGAAATTCGCCATATCGGTCGTCTCCGCCAATCAATTCCTGGAACAGTATCCGCCGCAGATGCGCGCCGCCGTCATGGCTGTCGGCACCCATGTGTTTTTTCAATTATCCAGCGTAGATGCCGACAAGATGGCATCGGCTCTCGACGGCGGCAAACACTTGGGTGAAATCCTCAAGAACCTGCCAAAACGCCACATGGTAGTCAAGAGCGGATCTCACCGCTACCGGGAAGTGGTAGTGCCCACCGTGAGAGTACCGGATGACGACTATACCGATCTCTACAACCGCTGCCGGGCACGCTGGGCGCGGCGACGCAGCGACGTGGAGGTCGAAATCCGGCAACGCCAGCAGCAGGCCAATCGTGGCAGTGAGGAGGCGCTCGATGGCTGGGATTAGACATAAGGGATTGGTATTGCAAGACCGCGACCGACACCTGCTCGGCGAGCTCGGTACTATGCGCATCATCGACCGGGAGACGTCGAAAGTGGTGGCCGGTTTTGGCTCGACGACTCGCGCCAATGCGAGACTACTCAGGTTAACCCGGTCTGGCCTGCTTCGCCGGTTTTTCGTCGGCAGTGTCGCATCTGGGCGCATGGCCGTTTATACATTGTCTTCCAAGGGGGCTGCTCTGGTCAGCTCTCAGATGGATGTGATCGCGCGCAGCTCGGAGCGGCTGATAGTAGGCGACCGATTTGTTGAACACCAATCTTTGATTAACCGAATTTACGTCGCGGTCAAATACCAGCCACCGGAGGCCATCCGGATGCACCGTTGGCTCGCCTTCCGCCGCCCGCTGTCCGAGGCTGTCAAGCTCAAACCCGACGGCTACTTCGAACTGCAAGCAGGCGAATCTGTCCGGCCAATGTTTCTGGAGGTAGACCTCGGCACGGAAGCGCTCAAGGTCTGGCAACAAAAAACAGCAGCCTATCTTCACATGGCGGTCTCTGGAGAATTCCAGCGACTGTTCCGGCAACCGCAGTTCCGCGTGCTGGTCGTCGCTAACTCTGAACAGCGCCTCAAACACATCCGGGCCACCGTCGCCAAGCATACCGACAAGATTTTTTGGTTTTGCACATTCGAATCAATTAAGCACCACGGCTTCTGGTCGCCCGGTTGGCTTCGGCCCACTGGTAATCAACGCCATGGACTCCTATGAAGCTCTCTATGCGCTATTGCAATTCGTGTCACCGCGTCACTATCGGCGAGCCGCTATTCTGCAACTTCTGCGGCAGATCCTACGATGTGAAACTCTGCCCGCACCGCCATCCGAACCCCCGCAATGCGGATACCTGCAGCCAGTGCGGCTCGCGGGAGCTCTCCACACCGCATCACCGCCTCTCCTTTTGGCTGCGGCTCCTGCTCGTCATTCTCTCGACGCTGCCTGGCGTGCTGTTGCTCCTGATCACCGTCCTATTCGCGGCCGGTCTGTTCAGCGCCCTGCTGACCAACCAGCAGCTTCAGTTCCAAGTGCTGATGGTTGGCCTCATGCTGGCCTTCCTCTGGTATTTGTACATGCACTTGCCGGCCTTCCTGCGGCGAGTGATTTCCAAACTATTTCACCGATCCAGTCGTGACGACCATGGCCACTAGACTTCCAAATCCTAATACAAAAGGAAGCTCGTCTTCCGCACCGAAGCGCCGGGGGCCCAAGTTCCGCAAACCCGCGTATTTACGGCCTTTTCTCGGCCTTCCCCTAGGGCAGCCCTGCCCTAGCCATTGCCCGCCCCAACGTGGGCCAAGTGTGCGCGCACAGGAGGCCAACGTCGGGCCATCGCCGCCCCTCGGACCGCCGCTCGGCATTCGCCGCGTGGCCGCGTTAATCGGCTGTTCGCCCTGGACCGTAAGGCAGACCCTCATCCCCCGAGGGCTCCCGCACTTGCGGTTCAGGGCCAACGGCCGACTGATCTTCTACAGGGATCAGGTCATCCGCTGGATCGAAAAACATCAAGGAGGACAACAGTGAGCCTGTTAAAACGCGGCAACGTATGGTGGTCATATTTTTTCTTGGACGGAATTCGCCACCAGTATTCCACCGGGACTTCCAACCGCAAGCAGGCGGAAACCATCGAGAGCAAGCTCAAGGAAGAGGTCAACAATCGTCGGTTTCAGATCGTGCAGGCCGACCCGACCATGAAGTTCGGCGAACTCGCCGCTCGCTTCATGGCCAGCGGCTCGGTCCGCCCGCATCATATCTATCACCTCAAGTTCCTGCTGCCATTTTTCTCAGAGACGGTAGTTCTGCGGATGACTAAATCGCTGGCCGACGAGTTTCGGAAACATCGTCAGGCCGGCAATAAAACCATCAAGGATGCCACCGTCAACCGGGACTTGAGCGTGCTGCGGCACATTCTGTATTGGGGCGTGGACGAACAACTTCTTGTGGCCAATCCGCTCGCGCGCATGAAGATGGCCCGCGAACGCCGTACCCGCCGGCAGGTGCTCAGCGTGGCGGAGGAGCAGCCGTTGCTAGCTGCCGCCAAGGACCATCTGCACGACATGGTTCTCATGGCGCTCGATACCGGCATGCGCCGTGGGGAGATTACCAGCCAGCTCTGGGAGGACATCGACTTCTCTCAGAAGGTATTGTTCGTGACCCACTCGAAAACTCCCGAGGGCGAATCCCGAGAGATCCCCCTGACGGAGCGGCTGCACAAATACTGGCTTCGAGGCCGGAAAATCTCAGGACTGGTCATCAACTTCAATGGCCGTCCCGTCCGAATCGTCAAACGCACGTGGAAGACCGCGCTGAAAAATGCCGGACTTCGCCACATCCGTTTTCACGATCTCCGCCACACCTTCAACACTCGCCTGATGGAGGCCGGCGTCTTGCAGGAAATTCGCATGGCGCTGATGGGCCATTCATCCGGCAGCAAAGTGCATTCCGTTTACACCCACATCGAACTGCCGGCAAAGCGAAAAGCAATCCGGACGCTTGAATCCTGGGTCAACCAACAACAGGAAGAACTACAGAAACAGGAGAAGAAAGATGCCAGCACCGAAACCGAACGAACCCAAACCCCCAGCCCCTGCACAAAAACCGGAGGGCCGGAAAGTCTGGAAGAAGAAGTCACCCGTTGAAGTGGTGATGGAACAGGCGGACAAGCTCAAGGCCGAGATCGCCGAGACCGAGGAGGAGCTCAAAGCCAAGCGGCGCCAACTCGAGAAATTCGAGCAGGCCAAGAAACTGTTCGAAGGGCTGTAGATCTCTATGGACCTCCTACCAGTCGAACTGAAAATTCGCTTGCCGCCCTTGCTCTCGCAGGAGGCAGATTACGAACCCATCGTTTACGCCCGCTACTTTCTGGCGGGCACGTGCCGGAGTTGGTACGTAATCGAGGGCGAAGTCGAAGACGGAGATTTCGGGTTCTTCGGCTTCGTCAGCGGTACCTCCGACGAATTCGGCCGCTTCCTTCTGTCAGAGCTTCAGTCCGCCCGCGGCCCCAATGGGGAGACCGTGCAGCGCGATCTGAACTTCGTTGAAGGCAAGCTCACTGATGTTGTGCCCGCGCCTGATGTCTGAACGGCGTAGGCCAGCTAAGAGACCACGGAATTCCCTGGTCTCTTTTTTGGCGCGGTTTTACTGAGAACCGCGCTCGATCCGTGCGCAAGTTCGGGAGAAGACCAGCCTCCCAGAGTAAAGGAGATACCAAACGCATGAAGAAACTTTCAGTTGTTGTGGCCGGCACCGGCCAGATCCGCGACGTCGAGATCCAGCCAGGCACCACGGCCGGCGACGTCCTCCACCAACTCAATCTTGCGGACTACTTGCTCTCCAAGGGTCCGAACGAGCCCTTCTTCGCTGCCGCCGAGTCAGTTTACGACAAGGTCAATGACGGCGAGAAGGTCTTCGCCTCAACCAAAGCCGAAGTCGGAGTCTTGCAACAGTGCGCGTGAAGGACCTCGGCACCCGGCCTGCCCCCGCCACCATCCGCCAGCTTTTCGAGCGGGTGTGGCGGGGGCACGGCCCCGCTATTCCGGTCCAGCGCCGCCAGATTGCCTATTGGCAGGAACATGGCTGGACCCGGCAAGGCAATACCTATAACGGCAACTACCAAACACCCTACGCGGCCTTCTGGGGGCAGATCTCGGAGCACCGCGGCGGCCACATTGATTTTATGCTGTACATGCCATCGAACGAAATACGGAACTGTAGCCACTGGCCATGTTTCCAACACCGCGGCAACGACTGGTATCTCGTTCACATGGCTAAACAGCCCCAGGATGTCAGCTCGGGAATCATTACCATCGAGCGTTTGCTCACGGAGGCGTACGAACAATGAAGACAACCCATCTTGACGAAAAACGGACCTCGCTCGTAGAGAGGCGCGAAAAATTGATCCAACGATTTGACCAGGCCGCGCGCAACCGGAAAAGCATGGCGCGGCTGTTGGCCGAAATTCACAAGACCAATCAATTCCTTGAGAGCCTGGAGCGAATCGCAACGGAAACCACCGTCAAGCCGGACAGCGCTCATCGCCGGTATGCGGTCAGCTCGCTATTCCTGCATGAGAGTTTCAAGAAACTCACGGCTGATCAGGACGAACAATTCTTTTTCATTACCGGCTCCGAGGTCGAAAGCGTTCTGGTGCTCGACCAGTGGGCCGAATTCGCTCACCAAAAGCGCAGCATGCTGGGCGTCACCGCCGACACTCGGTCTACGCACAGCCTACTGATCAAGCTGGAGCAGTTCAAGCATAGGCTGCTCGCGCACTTTCACAGCCATCCCGGCAACGGTGCCGACGCCACGCGGCCATCGGGTACCGACGAGAACTTTCAGAAACGACTGGAGAGCGCCGGGCACGTGGCGGTCATGGCTATTTTCAGCCGCGATGGATTTGTGCGCTTCATCCGGCTCGATCAAAACCTGGAAATCGAAATCTACGGAGAAGGAGTTGAAAAACATGAGGCCGGAATTTACCGTCTCACAAACCTCAGTTAAGCTGCGCGGCAAACCCGTTCCGGGAGCCGAGGACCGCCAAAGCAAAATCGCCGGCTTTGACCAGGCAATGTTTTCCAAGAGTAGCGTGCTGTGTATCGGCGCCGGTGGCCTGATTTCCCACATCGCGCCAACGCTCGTCCGGAAAGGCATTGGTGCGATCACACTGTTGGACGACGATATTGTGGAACCGAGCAACCTCAACCGGCAGAGATTCTACATGAAGGATATCGGCAGGAATAAGGCTGTGGCGCTGGCCGAGAACCTGCAACCGGAGTGCATCGCCGGCACCGATATCCTGGGCATTCCGTTTCGATTCGAGGAGGCTATCGGCAGCGGCATGGACCTACCCTGCGACGTGGGAGTGTGCGGTGTGGATAACAACCCCGCAAGAGTTGCGGCCAGCCGGCATTTCCGCGCGAAGGGCACTCCGGTGGTCTTCGCCGCGGTCAGTCGGGACGGTGATTGCGGCTATGTGTACGTGCAGGAAAAACAGGGCCCGTGCATTGCTTGCCTGTACCCGGACATGGTCAACGATGACCGTTACCCATGTCCGGGCACCCCGGCGACAGCGGACATCTTGCAGACGGTGGGCGCGCTCGCTGCGTATGCAATTGATACGCTGCTCATGAAGCGCACTCGGAACTGGAACTACCGGCGGGTCAGCCTGTCGGACGGCACAAGTGACGGAACATCGTTGATCGCAACACGTCCAGGTTGCCGGATGTTTGCATCAGGATCTACCGACCGTGCTGCTGGATTAGATCCACATTTCAGGAAAGGAGCACTGTAATGGCGAAGTGGAAGAGAAACGAATCGTTAGGGCGGGCAGTGGCTCGCGAAGGAGGAGGCATCGCAAAGGGCGTTGTCAAGGAACTTCTATCGATTGCGACCTTGGGGCTTTACAAGCCTAAGAAATACCACCCGCAGGGCAACCGTGGAGGACGGAGGTAATCGGGGCGCGGCGCCGCCCCGTCCAACTCGATGCGAATTGATCAGATACAGATCGGTTTTCGGTACCGGAAGGACCTGGGTGATTTGCAGTCCCTGGCCGGGAGCATCGGTGATGTCGGGCTGCTGCACCCAATCGTCGTCACGCCCGAGGGGCGGCTCATTGCCGGCCAACGTCGCCTGGAGGCCTGCCGCCTTCTCCGGTGGGACGACGTGCCAGTTACCGTGGTTGACCTCTATCAGGCGGCGCGAGGCGAAGCCCACGAGAATTTCGTTCGCAAGGATCTACTGCCAAGCGAGATTGTGGCGTTAAAGCGGGCTATTGAACCGCTGGAACGGCGATCGGCGCGAGAGCGCCAAGGCAGCCGGGCGGACCTCTGTCTTCCCGCCACTGTGGCAGAATGTCAGGGGGCCCACTCGGGCGAGGCCCGCGACAACATCTCCCGATACCTGGGTGTCGGCAGAACTACTATTGAGCGCGCCGAAGCTGTCGTGGACGCCGCGGAAGAAGAACCCGAAGAATACGGGTATCTGGTTGAGCAGATGGACCGTAGCGGCAAGGTGGCTGGGGCGTACCGCCGCCTTACCGTCCTTAAGCAAGCTAGAGAACTTGACTCTGCGCCACCGGTACTGCCGACCGGTCCGTTCCAGGTTATCGTCGCCGATCCGCCGTGGCAGTACGAGAGCGGCAACTCACTGCCCTATCCCACGATGCCCATCGAAGACATCAAGGCGATGCCTGTAGATGAAATCGCTGACGAGAATGCGATTTTGTGGCTCTGGACCACAAATGCTCACCTGCGAGTTGCGTTTGAAGTTGTGGATGCTTGGGGTTTTGAGTACAAGGCTCTCCTGACGTGGGTCAAGGACAGGATCGGCACTGGCGAGTGGTTGCGCGGCCAGACTGAGCATTGCGTCCTGGCGGCACGTGGCAAACCGGTGTTTCTACACGGAAATCATTCGACTGCGCTGGAGGCGGCTCGGCGTGAACACTCGCGCAAGCCCGAGGAATTCTATGCGATGGTGGAGGAAATATGTCCCGGCGCCAAATTGGAGATGTTCTGCCGTCAAGGTCGAAACGGCTGGCAAGTCTTTGGCGATCAACCGGATCTATTCACTGACGAAGACTCCTGAGAATTGAAACCCCTGGGAGCGGCATTCAATGAGGTTCGCAAGCAATGATTGCCGAAATACCGGCGCTCCCGCCCTCATCGAAGCGGTCCAGTTTGCGGGCCTCATCCAGAGCAAACCAGCTTCCGATTACCGCGCTTTGGGCGAATCGAAAGTTTCAGTGCCTCGGCCCATTCGTTGATCTCGTGCTGGTAGACGCGACAGCCGGGCCATTCCAACAGTCTTGTCAGGTCGTTGTCTCACAAACCGCTAGTATTACCGAAATCGGGCCGCCAAATAAATTCACGACTGCTTGGACTTCATCGAATTCCTGCGTAGAACCAGTCCCCAGGGGTCAAATCCCAGATGCTTCACTTCGAAACTCCGCTTACATGCCCTCATTTGAGGGTATTTTTCTCGGCGCATGCGATCCGCTCTCATTCGGATTCGTAAGTGAGCCAAAATTCAAAATCACATACTTTTGCTGTGTGTTTAGACTGCTTCCTCAGTTTGACCTATTAAACTCTCACTTTCTTTATTAATTTATGATTTTATTGTTGACATGCGTTTTCTGGGGGAGTACAGTCAGTACTTCATAGTCACTGGCGTCGACCTGACGTTCCCTCAGTACCATGTCGATTCCGCTCTTCAGTCTTACCGCAAACAGACTATTACGGTTACTTGGCGAGGCGGTAGGTTAGCTTAGGCTCACGAGTACGAAGTGTCGCTACTGAGCTAACGATTAGCAGACTGTGCCGCTACTAGTTATAGGCATTCAGTATCGTTTTGGTGTCGGTACATCCGGAAAGTAATTGAGTATGATTGGGGGGGAGTGTCTCTAAGCGGGGAGCGCTCTATGTTCTAATTCTGATCGGGCTGAAGGATCCAGGTCATTGGCAGAATGAGCCTGGCGCTCCCATTTACAGATGCCGTGCCTTCGGAGTTTCAAGCGGAAAGGATTTGGGACAGTGACCGATAACTTCGACAGAACGCTTGGTGGACTATTTCTACTTGCCCCGACCATTTGGCTCGTGGCACTTGCCGCGACGGTGGTGCTGTCCTTTCCGGCTCAAGTATCCGCGCAGACGAATACTTTCCCCTGGCCTTCCTCCGGCAACGTCGGGATCGGAACGACGAACCCGGTGACTGTGCTAGATGTCTTTGCGGCTCCGGGCAATGGCATCTCCCTGGTCGAGTCTGATGCACCTTGGAATTTTCTGCAACTCCTCCTTAATTCCAACGGGTCGAATACGCTTAACGGCGCTTATTCACTAGTAATCGAACCCGACGGTAACAATTCCTGGGGGTACACCGACACGGGAGTAGGTATCGACATTAAGGCGACATCGGCATCAATTCCAACGAAGAATGCATTCCGGATCAGGACTGATTACACAGGAACACCAAATACACTTTTTACCGTCCTAGGGAATGGCAGCGTGGGGATCGGGACCACGACGCCGAGTGCTTTTCTTACGGTCCAGCCATCAAATACTGGCTCGACCAGCTTGCTGTCACTGAACAACACCGGAAACAACAGCGGCGGTGCAAGCAGCACAGCGTTTATCCATTCCGATCAGCCGTACGAGGCGGGTAACAACGCAATTGCTTACACAGGTGCGGTTCTGCAGGTTACAGCGTTTCCCAACACTGCAACAAACAATACAGGCGACACATTGCGGGTTGGCACGAGTGACAGCGCTGGCAATTTCTTTGCGCCGCAGTTGATAGTAAAGGCGAGCACCGGCAATGTCGGCATCGGCACGACTAATCCACAGCACCTGCTCCATGTCGCGGGAACCATCGGCGCCGAAGAAGTAATCGTGAGCTCCACCGGCGCGGATTACGTCTTTCAGTCCGGCTATCGGCTGCGGCCCCTCAGCGAAGTCAACGCCTTCATTCAAGAGAAC
>DATAUY010000275.1:0-10124 GCA_036268025.1 Candidatus Sulfotelmatobacter sp.
TCCGCTTGGACGCGAACATGGTCGAACATTTCAAGAAGCAAGTCATGATCGCGCAGACGCTGCAACCGAAATAACTGTCAGCTATCGGCGGTCAGCAAGAAAGACCCATGTGGGACAGCCGCCCTCGGCTGTCCGGCCGAACGCAGTTCGGCAGCGCTGGCCACGAATACGAATCCAAATGCCTTTGATCAAACTAACCACGCAATCCGACCTGCCAGCTGCGAACCAAGCCAAAGAATTCCCTTGCGGTGACAAAACAATCTGCATCGCCAACGTCAACGGCTCATACACGGCCATGGACAACGTCTGCCTGCATGTCGGCGGTCCGCTCGGCCAGGGCATGATTGAAGGCGGCAAAGTCGTCTGTCCCTGGCACGGCTGGGCCTACGACCCTGCAACCGGAGCGGCTGTCCACAATCCCAATGCGAAGGTTGCCGTCTATCCGCTCAAGATCGAGAATGGCGACGTGCTGATCGACATGTAGGCCGTCTAACGCGCGCCCGGCTTCATGAATTGATCGCGCACCGCGGAAAAGAGCGGCGAAGCGAGCATTTCGCATAACGCATCGGCCAGGTTTTGACCATGGCAGTATCCAAACGCGCAGTCCGCTTCTTGTGGATTTCAGTCAGCTTTCTCGTATTCATCGGCCTGGCCGCCGTCACGCGCCGTACGTTGGTTTTGATTTGGCCGACGGTCCTTGGCGGCAAATCGGGGAATCCTGCTACGGCCCTCGACGCCGGTTTCGCCCGGCACATGGCGTTGACACTGGTTCATATCCTGCCGGGCGCATTGTTCCTTATTCTCGGACTCTTTCAATTCATGCCGAGCATTCGCAACCGGCATATTCATTTTCATCGCTGGTCAGGAAACGTCCTTATGATCTGCGGACTGATCATCGGATTTTCGGCGCTCGTCATGAGCTTTACTATGAACATCGGCGGCCCGAATGAAACGGCGGCGACAACTCTGTACGCCATCGTGTTTCTATTTTGCCTGATCAAGGCGTATCGGTTCGTTCGCCGCAAGGAGATCGCGCGCCATCGTGAATGGATGATTCGCGCCTACGGCGTCGGGTTGGGAGTCGCGACGACGCGGCCAATAGTTGGAACGTTTTTTGCATTCCGCCGTCTGACTCCGCATGAGTTTTTCGGGATCGCCTTCTGGCTGGGATTTACGACCACGTTTCTTGCGGCGGAAGCGTGGGTGGATTACACCCGGCATCATGGGAAAACCTCCAGTGGCGTGTAAACCGGCGCTGTGTCGTACACTTTCCCTTGTTTTCTTATGCTTATGCGTCATGACAATATCGTGCAGGCGCAAGTGTCATGACGATGCGTTCCTACAGGAACATTTCAGCTGAGCAATTTCAGGAACGGAGCCTGGTTTCCGTAACTGGGGAATACCGCCGCCAGATTCTGATTTCCCATGTGTCGGCTCACCGCCTCGCCGATCACCTGGCGGAAATCGGTGGTGAGGGCGAGGTCGCGGCCCTCGTAGAGCTGCGAAGAATCAAGCCCTGGCCAGCGGCCATAAACTTTGCCGCCTTTCACCGGACCGCCCAGCACGAACATCACGTTAGCGTGTCCATGGTCGGTGCCCCGATTCCCGTTCTCGCGGGCGGTGCGGCCGAACTCCGACATGGTGACGACAACCGTGTCCTCGCCCAGGTCGCCAAGATCAGTCCAGAACGCGGCGAGCGATTGCGAGAAATCGCGCAGCACGTTCGCTAGCTGCCCGTCGGTGGAACCTTCATTCACGTGATGGTCCCATCCGCCAATGTCTGCGAAAGCGACCTGCACTCCGAGGTTTGCTTTGATGAGCTGCGCGAGTTGGCGCAGGCTCTCGCCGAAGCGTCCACGAGGATAGTTCGCTCCCGGCGCGGGCGAGTACTTTCCGGGATCGGCGGCCTTGAGCATCTTCACGGCATCGAAGGTTTCTTCTCCCATGCCGTGCAGCACACTATCCGAGGAGTGGTCATACATGGCCTCAAAAGCGCTGGCCGCTGGCGACGCCTTGGCGCTCCTGCCTCCGACCGAAAAGTCGTTGATGTTGTTCATGGCGACCGCAGGTTCGGGCCCGTTCAGAATGCGTGGCAGCGACGGGCCAAGTGCGATGGCTCGGAACGGAGACTTCTGGTCTTTGCTGGCCAGGTCTTTGCTGGCCAGGTCGTGGCTCGGCAGATCGCGCAGTGAGCGGTTGAGCCATCCGTCTTCGGTTGCCTTGACTCCGGGCGTGCCGGTTTCCATGAAGTCCTGCGCGTCGAAGTGTGAGCGCGTGGTATCCGGAGAACCCGCGGCGTGGACGATCGCAAGGTGACGCTGTTGCCAAAGCGGCTGAAAGGATGCGAGCGAGGGATGCAGCCCGAAGAAGCCATCGAGATCGATCACAGATTTGCGCGGAATGTTAATGCTTGGCCGCATCGCGTAATACTGCGGCTCGCCATGAGGAACGACAATGTTCAGCCCGTCCGCGGCGCCGCGCTGGAAGATCACGACGAGGCGTTTCGTGCGCCCGGCGCCTTCAACGGACCCAAATGCCGCTCGCGTGAGAAAACTTGGGACCGCAGCTGTTCCGATAACGGCGAGAGCACCGTTGCGAAGAAAAATGCGGCGAGTTGGCATAAAGAGACTCCTGGCTTCCAGCAGCTACCTTCTCTGAAACTCCGGCGAGCCTATCAACAGGCCTGCCATCGTGCTGGCGTTTGGCGGCTTGCTCGGGACTTTCTCCGCGGACTGCGTTTGCTGCATGATCGAATCGTGCGTTTGTTTTGACACCTCTGCTGCAAGAAGTTTCGCTTCCAGTGTCGTCAACGTGGCCGATGAGTCTGGCGGCGAACTGTCACTCAACTGGGCTACATCGACTTTCACACCGCGCACTTTGCCGGCCGTCAGCGCAAGCGCGAAGTTCATACGGTTCAGCAGCGCGGACGAACTGACCCAGGTTTCGGCTTTCATCGAATAACCGGTCGGCGGCTGCGCGCCGTACAGAGGCATGCCCATGTTGCTCAGTTGCCGAGCAAGAGGCAGCGCATCAGTCACATCCGCTCCGGTCGCGCGGACCGCTGACGCGACGAATTCCAGGGGAGTTTTTACTTTCGCGCGATACGAAGTATCAGCCCAAAATTCGGGTGACTGAAAAAGAGTGGAGAGAACCTCGCGAATGTCGCCCTTCTTTTTTTCAAAAGTCTTCGCCATGCGATCGACGAGTTCAGCCGGCGGATCGTCAGACACAAAGCGTTGCGCCAGCTTGAACGAAATGAAATGCGCCGTCTGCGGGCTGCTGGCCAGCATGTGCAGCACTTCCCTGCCTTCGCCTTCGCCATTGGGCTTGATTCGCTTTCCTAAGACAAATTTTGGCCCCGGCTCATGCTTCCGCGGATCGAAGCGATAGGTCATTCCATCGAACGGCTTCTCGATTGTCCATCCCGTGAAGACCTTCGCGACTTCGGTGACGTCGCGCTGCGAATATCCGCCGTTCACGCTTAGCGTGTGCAGTTCGAGCAATTCGCGGCCGTAGTTTTCGTTGAGGCCGCTGTTTTTCTTGTTACGGGCATTCTGGTTCGGCGGAAATCGCCGCGGACGGCCGTACGGGCCGTACATCGGGCGCGCGGGAATGCCTTGCGCCTGCATCGAATTCGGCCCGACGCTCAACCAGTTGTCGAGAAAAAAAAGCATCGCCGGACTCTTCGCCGTTGCGACCAGCAAATCTTCGAACTTGCCCAGCGCATGGGGACGAATCACATCCTGCTCATAGTTGGTGAGAAGCAGACGCTCCTGGCCTTTGCCCACAAAGATATTAAAGTGGTTGAACCAGAAATCGGTCATCACTTCTTCCAACTGGCGCTCGCTGTAAATGGCGCGAAGAAGTTTGGCCTGCGCGAGTTCCTCGACAACCACACCTTGCGGATTGTTCATCGCCAGCAGAGTTTCCTTCTGCTTCGGATTCATGTCGGCAACAAATTCCTGGCCGCGGCCCCCGCGCATGGAGTCGGCAAACATAATCTGCTCGTCCGCCGGCATCGCCAGGATTTTCCTGTAACGCTCTTCAGCGGGAAGATCGACGAGCGACTGAATTTTCAAATCGGCGTAGAGGCTGTCTTCGCGCTGGCGGGCTTCCGCTTTTTCTTCTGGCGTAGGCTTTGCCGGCGGCTCGGGTGGCTTGGCCGCATCCGCATTCATCGCGGCCATCGAATTGTCGTCGTTGGCCGCGGCTGTAAGTTCTTCGGCAGTTTTGGCGCTGTCGGCAGCAGAAGGGCCTTCAGCCTTAGCGACGGTCGCCGTCTGCTTGTCCTCATCTTTTTCCTGCTGTTGTTTCTTTTGCAGCCGCTCCTGCAAACGCGCGACCTGGACCTGGTAAATCGCGCGGCGCGCGGGATCGGATGGCATAGGCTTTTTCCCGTCCATCACCATGCGGAGAATCTGCGGATCAGGAAATTCCTCGACGATCTCCCTGGTGCTCATGTGCAGCGTGCGCAGGGGCGCGAGGCGGACGTCCATCGCATCGTCAGAGATTTTTTCCGGATGCAGTTGCTCATCGATCCAGCGATCGACTCCCATCGCCATCACCTGCTGCACGTCGCCCGGCCGTGGGCCGAAGGTCAGTCGGTTCAGCGCGTGAACAGCGCGCCGTTGTTCTGCCGGAGTGTTAGTGGCAGGCTTGTCTTTCTTCTTCGCGAGCACGTTGGGAACGGCCGAGGCGAATCCAATGCAAAGCAAACCGACCGCTAGTTTCAGGAATTTTGCGCGCATGCAGGCTTCCGGATGGAACAGCACCCTTTGATTATGAACCCGTACGGCCAGAAAAGTTGCTGTTGGATTTGGTTTTGTAGGGCACGGAAGTCATTGTCCCAGAGGCAGTTCCGGGGCCTTTGAAACACTATGGAGTCAGATACACTTTGCCGTGCGAAACCTTGTATTGCAGAGTGGCAGCGAGGTGGTCGATGTCGGCGGCTGCGATGTTAACCGGCACGCCGTCGATCAGGGGGGCGCGATTGCTCCCGACAGCGTCGCGGCGGACCTGGATCAGCAGCCCTTGCACGATATTGGGATCATATTTTTCCGGTGTCAGGCGGACCAGATCGCTGAGCGCGCTGCCCACAGAGAGCGGGCCGCGGTAGGGCCGCGTACTGGTCATGGCATCGAAAGAATCCGCCAGGCCAACGATTCGTACGAGCAAAGGCACATCTTCCAGCGTGAGTTGATCGGGATATCCGGATCCGTCGCTGCGCTCGTGGTGCCAGCGCACGGCCTCGGGAATTTTCGGCCAGGGGAACTGCACGCTGCTGACGATCTGATGGCCCACAGTAGTGTGATCGGCCATCTCTCGGAACTCTTCGGGATCGAGCGCGCCCGGCTTGCCGAAGAGGCGGCGATCGACGGCGACTTTGCCGATGTCGTGGAGATATCCAGCGCTGCGCAACGCGGCAACTTCGGTGGAGTCCATGCCGAGAGCTTCGCCAATTGCCGCGGCATAACGACCGACGCGCAGCGAGTGGCCGTGGATGTTGACGTGCTTCACGTCGATCGCCGTGGCGAAGGCTTCGAGCGCATTGTCATAGAAACCATGCAGCGACGCCATCAGGCGGAGATTTTCCGAAACGCGTTGGGCAATGGTCTGCGTCAGCGCGTGATTTTGTACCGCGAGCGCGACGTAGCTGCACAGAAGATCGAGCGCATCGAGTTCGCTGTCTTCGTAAAGCGCGTCGCCGGGACGGCGCCCGAGAGCAATGACTCCAGCAAGACGGCCCCCAGCCCTGAGTGGCGCGAGACACTTGAAAAGTTCGGGCGCGACATTGCCATTCGAACTCAAGAACACCGAGTACGTCGAAGAATTCAAAATGATGGGGCCGCGCGCAGCCGTCAGCGCGTGTACATGCTTGGGAAGAAGAGGAATGAAGGCCGGCTCCGGCATCAGTGCGAAGCCGAGGGCGTTGGCCGAAGTCAGCATGTCGGGTTTGTCGCTGAACAGAAAGAGCGCACCTTCTCGCGCGCCCGCCGCTTCCATCACGGCAGACAGCATGAGGCGCGAAGTTTCCGAAAACTCGCGCTCGGCCGTCAGCGCGGGCCCGAGTTCGGAAAGCGCTTCGACTGTGTTCAACAGCCGTCGTAAATTGTTGGTCTGAATCGCCACAGACGAAGTGGGAGCCAGATCGCAGAGCACCTTGAGCGTAACATGCAGGAATTAGCCGGGCGATAGCACGTTGTTGGTTAGTTTGATGCGGTAACGAAAATGAAAACATAGTGGCGGAAGTGGTTCGTCACGCGAGAAGGCCATGAAACACAGGCAAGAACGAGCCGTGCTGGTAACAGGAGGGCGGGGCTTTGTGGGACGAGCCGTCGGAAAACTTTTACGGCGTGAAGGATATGAGGTTATATCGCTGGATCGAGTGGCGCTCACTGAAGAGGCCGGAAGCGATCGCATAAATCAAGCGCAATGTGACATCGCCGACGTTCCGGCATTGTACTCTGTATTTCAAAACCAGCCTGTCGAGGCAATCGTGCATTTGGCCGCGATCCTGCCGACTACCGCTCAGCGCGATCCGGTCCGTGCAACTGCGGTGAATGTTCAGGGCAGCCTGAACGTGCTGGAGATGGCGCGCGAGTTTGGTACACGCCGTGTGGTATTCGGGAGTTCATTAAGCGTCTACGGAACGTATCGTGCGGACCGCGCCGTGTCGGAATTGGACCGGATTGGACCCGAAGATTTGTATGGCGCCGCGAAGGCGTATGTTGAGCAGCTCGGAAGCGCATATCGATCATCTTACGGATTGGAATTTCTGAGCCTCCGGATCGGCCGCGTGCTGGGCGCGGGAGCCAACTCAAAGACGTCGGCATGGCGGAGCGAGATTTTCGAGCTTATCGACACGAAAAGCGCGTGTGAGATTTTTTTGCCTTATATGGAATCGGAAAGAGTTCTCGTGGTGCACGTAGAGGACGTCGCCAGAATGCTCGTCGCGCTGCTGACCGCGGAAAAGCCGGCACATTGCATCTACAACTCGGTTTGCGAATCTCTGCTGGCCGGTGAACTGAAACGCGGCATCGAAGAACTGAACGCAAACGTTCGGGTCACGCTCAGTAACGCGGAGGTTGTGGGCAATCCCCGGCAGCTGGATTCATCGCGATTTACGGAGGAGTTCGGATGTAGAAACGTATCTGTTCTTGAACAGCTCGCCAAGGCCGCGGGCGGGGACGCCCGCTAGACAGCCGCGGGACGCCGGCGCTACTTTCCTGCAACTAGAAGTGTTCCCGCAGTTCAGCGAAGCTGCCAACGATCAGCAGATTCTGATTGGGCGGCGCGGCGTTGAGTTCTTCGTGTTCGAGAACCCAGGTATCGCCGTGCGGGATGAAGATGGCGTGCAAACCCGCGGCCATCGCCGGATTGATGTCGGATTTCGGACTGTTGCCGATCATCCAGGTGGAATGATGCGTGAGATCGTATTTCTCCATCAGCGTCGCATAGGTCTCGGGATTCTTCTCGGGAACGATCTCCACCGCCTTGAAATACTTCCTCACGCCTGATCGCTCGACCTTTCCGCTCTGCTCAACCTGCGCACCTTTGGTTACGAGAATTAAATGATGTCGTTCGGTAAGGTACTGCAAAGTTTCCGTAATATTCGGCAGGAACTCAATCGCATGGTCGGCGATGCTGTGGGCGAAAGTCATGACCTGAGTGTGGGACTCGGGCGTGACCGGTGACGGACTGAGGCGCTCAAAGGTCATCGCCAGAGCATGCGCGAAGCTGTGCAGGCCGTATCCATGGGTGACGATGCATTCGCGTTCGACATCGTTGAGCACTTCGCGCACTTTCGCAGGAGAGAATTCATGATGATTCAGGAACGAAATGAAACGGGCGATGGCGCGCTCGAAGTAGATGTTGTTCTCCCAGAGCGTGTCGTCGGCGTCGATGAGGAGAGTTTGGGGAAGGAAGCTCTTAGCCATTAGCTTTTAGCTCTTAACTTAAATCACGCGCTCGGCCGAACAACGAAGGAACACGCGACTCGCTGCCGACGGCGACGTAGTTGATGGCCCTGATGGATTCAAGCTAAGAGCTAGTGGCTAACAGCCAGGAGCCTCTGTCACACCCAATCTACTTTCGCTTCCGGGCCGATGATGCCGGCTTTGTGGCCCATGTCGAGCAGGCGGCGCACGGCTTCGCGGCCGTCGGGGCCGTAGTCGAGTGTGCGCTCGTTCACGTACATGCCAACGAATTTGTCGGCCGTCGTGGCGTCCAGGTCGCGCGCGAACTGCATCGCATAGGCGAGAGCTTCTTCCCGGTGATCAAGTGCGTACTGAATGCTTTCGCGCAGAGAGTTTGTAACCGACGACATCAGTTCCGGGCCGAGTTCACGGCGGATGGCATTGCCTCCGAGTGGAAGCGGTAGGCCGGTCACTTTCAACCACCACTTTCCCAAGTCGACGATGCGGTGCAGTCCGGACTTTTCGTAAGTGAGTTGGCCTTCGTGAATGATCAGTCCAGCTTCATACTTGCCTTCGAGCACCTGCGGGATGATCTGGTCGAAAGGGACAATTTCGGTTTCGACTCCGGGTGCGAAAAGGTTGAGCGCGAGGAACGCGGTCGTCAACTTGCCGGGAACGGCGATCTTCTTAGTCTTGACCTCGTTCGCAGTGAACGCGCGCGGAGACACGATCATCGGGCCGTAGCCTTCACCGACGCTGCCACCGCAGGCCATGAGCGCATACTTGTCCTGGATGTAGGGATAGGCGTGAAACGAAATCGCAGTTACGTCGTAGACGCCTTCGCGCGCCTTCTGGTTCAGCGTTTCGATATCACAGAGCGTGTGGGTAAAGCGGAGACCGGGCGTGCGGACCTTGTGCGTGGCGAGTCCGTAGAACATGAAGGCGTCGTCGGAGTCAGGACTATGGGCGACGGTGATTTCGCGCACGCCTGTAGCCGGCCTGCTGGGAGCATTGGGTTCGGATACGGTGGTCATTGAGTCTGAAACTCCAAGAAAAGCGCGATCCTCATCAGTTGCGGCGCCAGCGGGTCGCGATTCCAGCAGCCAGCATTACCTTGATGACTTCCGCGGCAAGGAACCAATAGAGGCCAAGATAAGCCGCCTTGGCCAGCGAATGCGTAAAGACATACAGCCAACTCAAGCCGCCGGCAAATAGCAGAATTTCTCCCACCAGACCTGCAAGGGCCGCATGCACAAAGGTTTTGGCTCCGCGACGGAAAATGTACCCAGCAGCGAAAGCGACGAACGGATAAGCCATCAGGAAGCCGCCAGTCGGCCCGAATAGTTGCGCGATTCCCCCGGGACCGGTGGGATTAAACACCGGCAATCCGACCATACCCTCTGCCAGGTAGAGCGCGAGTGCCGCGAAACCGCGACGGCTGCCAAGCAACAAACCAACCATCAGGACGCCGAAATTTTGCACCGTCAGCGGGACTGGCGTGAACGGTAAAGGCACCGTGATCCGCGCACAAAGAGCGACAAATAGGCTCGCTCCAACCACGAGCGCGACCTGACGCGACGCATCGAGCAGCCGATCGTGGGGAGTGTTGAGGGCTTGGACGGCAAGCTTTGCCATGATTGTTCCTTAAGTCGAGGCTGCCTTTTGGATTCTTTACTTTCCGCTCATCTTCCCCTCGCCGGGCATTCTATCGTGCGAGGAGTGCGCCTTCTGGAGATTCTTTCGCAGGTGCATATAGAGAGCGAGCACAACGCACACAACGACGAGAGTACTGGCACCCAGGATCAGAAACCACCAGATCATCCGCACAGCCGTTTAGGATAACAGAAGCTGCCAGCTGCTACCTTGCAGCTTCTAGCTTGCAGCCAAAGCGTCTGCGTCAGCACGCGCACGCGGAGAAGAAATCTTCCGCTGAACTTTCGCTTTAGCTAGAGGCTGGGAGCTAGAAGCTAGGAGCTTGCCTTTTGTTCCGCGAAGCGCTGGCGCATCTTCTCGACCCGCTTCATTGTGAACTGGAGGCGGTTTCGACCCCACTTGGTATGGGTCAGGGCCTTTTCGACGTTGAGGAAGAACTCTGGATCGTTAAGCTTTTCGCGCAGCTCTTTGACGAAAGGATGGATTTTCGAGTAGATCAAAAACAACTCCCCACTGAAACCGGGCGACAGGAAGAGTTCTTCGTGCAATACGCCT
>DATAUY010000276.1:0-7850 GCA_036268025.1 Candidatus Sulfotelmatobacter sp.
CGGTCTTCGACGGCACTTTGAAGCAGGCACTAGCCGTGCAACTGGGCCAGTCTCCTTATCTGAACATTTTTCCTGAATCCCGGACCCAACATGCCCTGCGCTTCATGGGACGCTCTCCCGACGAGCGGCTCACCAAAGATGTCGCCCACGAAATCTGCCTGCGCGAAGGTGTCAAGGCCATGCTTACCGGCTCGATCTCCGGCCTCGGCAGCCATTACGTCATCACACTCGAAGCCATCAACGCGCAGACCGGAGACACGCTCGACCGCGAGCAGGTCGAGGCCGAAAGCAAAGAGCAAGTCCTCAAGTCGCTCGACCGCGGCGCTTCCAGCCTGCGCGAGAAACTCGGCGAATCTATCGGCTCGGTGCAGCAGTTCGCGAAGCCTCTCGAACAAGCAACCACTTCATCTCTCGATGCGCTGAAGGAATTCAGTTTGGGACAGGCTGCGCACGGCCGCTTCGACGATGAGGCGGCGATTCCGCACCTGCAACGCGCCGTCGATCTCGATCCCAACTTCGCCCTAGCCTGGGCCACTCTCGGCGTCACCAACCGCAATCGGACCAACGACAAGCGCGCCGCCGAATGCCTGAAAAAAGCATTCGACCTGAAGGACCGCACCAGCGAGCGCGAAAAGTTCTACATTTCCGCGCACTATTACGAGATCGCCACTCGCCAGACAGATCAGGCCCTTCAGACTTACGAGCAGTGGAAGCAGACCTATCCTCGCGACGCGGTTGCCCGCGACAATCTGGCGCTTCTCTATCAGATCACCGGACAGCAGGAAAAGGGACTCGCCAATGCCATCGACGCCATGCAACTCGATGTCAAGGATCCTTACGCCTACCAGAACGTAGCCGGCAGCTATCAATTGCTGGGCCGCTACGATGAGGCGAAGGCCGTAGCGGAGCAAGCGATCGAAAAAAAGGTCGAACCTTGGTCGATCCGTATAACCCTTTATTATGTCGCCTACATTCGCGGCGACCAGCAAGCTATGCAGGACCAGTTGGATGCTTCAAAGAATGGCCCGGGAGAACCCGTCATTCTGTGGCTCAATGCGGATGGCGAATGCGCCCGCGGCAAGATCAAGCTGGCGCGTGAAAGTTACGCCCACGTCGTGACCTCCTCGCAGGCCAAGGGCTATCAGGGCTTCCAGGATTTCGCGCGCCTCTCCGAAGCAATCTGCGACCTCGACGCGGGATACACGCAGGAAGTCCGCCCACTCGCCACAGCCATGTTGTCCAAAGCGCAGGACGCCGACATTCGCGCCGGGGCGGCCTTCTTGCTCGCGGCTGTCGGAGATTCCGCCCGCGCCCAACAATTGGCCGACGAATTAGCCAAAGAGTCTCCAGACGATACCCTTCTCAACAAGGCCGATCTCGCAGTGATTCGCGCCACGCTCGCCCTCCAGCGCAATCAGCCGGCCCAAGCCATCGCCCAACTCGAATCCGACATTCCCTATCAGTTCGGTGCGGGCCCTCGATCCGCCGGCTACGAGCCCTTTGCCATTCGCGCGGAGGCCTATCTCCGGACCCACGATGGCACTAACGCCGCCGCTGAATACCAGAAAATTCTCGACCACCGCGGACTCGATCCCGTCAGCCCGCTCTATTCCCTCGCTCATCTTGGCCTGGGCCGCGCCTATGCGTTGCAGGGCGACAATGCAAAGGCCAAATCCGCCTATCAGGATTTCTTCGCGATCTGGAAAGACGCCGACCCCGACGTGCCCGTTCTCAAAACGGCGAAAGCCGAATACGAAAAGCTGAAGTAGCTTCGCATAGGCAATGTTATGTAGGGACAGCCGCCCTCGGCTGTCCGGTCGAGCGAAGCTCGACAGCAACTGCCGGCACTGAAGAGAACTCCCCACGACAACAAACTCCAGAATCCTGAAGACCTACTGTTAAGTCTGATACCGTAGTTTCCCAACCACAATGCACGCCGCTCCGCGCTCAAGCCGCTGGATGGTCATCCTCGCCTTCGGGCTCGTCTATCTATTCTGGGGCTCGACCTATCTCGCGATCGACATCGCCGTACAGACGATTCCTCCCGGGTTGATGTGCGGCATCCGTTTCTCAATCGCCGGAGTAGCGATGCTCGTAGTCTGCGCCGCCACCGGACGCAGAATTTTTTACTCTCTAAAGCAGATCGCACTTGCTTCCATCGTCGGCCTGCTGTTGCTGATGGGCGGCAACTTAACTCTTTCCTACGCAGAACTCGCCGTCTCCTCCGGCCTCGCCGCGCTGATTATCGCCATCACACCGCTCTGGTTCCTCGTCCTGGATCAGTTGCTCCTGGGCGACCACCATATCTCGCGTCGCGGTAAAGCAGGATTGCTGCTCGGGCTTGTGGGATTGTTCGTCCTCGTCTGGCCACAGCTGCAAGCAGGCAGCCTCGGACGCCGCGAACTCATCGCCTCTATCAGCCTGATCGGCGGCTCATTCAGTTGGGCGCTCGGCTCTGTGCTTTCCAAGCGCTGGCAGTCGGGGATGGATGGTTTCAGTTCCACCGGCTGGCAGATCGTCGCCGCAGGCGTTGGAAATTTCATCTTCGCGTTTTTCTTCGAAGACCTGAAACACGTGGCATGGAGCCACCGCAGTCTCGCCGCCGTCGGATATCTGATCGTCTGCGGCTCCTGGATCGGCTATACCGCATACATCTACTTGCTGGAGCACGTCCCAACGTCGAAGGTATCGACCTACGCCTATGTCAATCCGGTCGTCGCGGTCTTCCTCGGCTGGCTGATCCTTCACGAGCGCGTCGACCGCTTCATCCTCGCAGGAAGCGCGGTAGTGGTGCTGTCGGTGATTCTGGTAACCAGCGCGAAAGTGAGAGCGAAAACGGTCTCCGAGGAACTTCCCGCAGCAGAACCAGCGGGAGATTGAGGTCTCAGGTCGTGGATCTCAGGTCGGGTCTTGGGTCGTGGCTCTCAGGTTGCGGGTCTCAGGGTCGTGAGTCTTGGGAGTTGGGGCTTCGGTCAGATGTATTTTTCTAAGACCCAAGACCTAAGACCCTTACTTAGTTCATTCCTCCTCCTCATCATCCACAACGTCCACCAGATGCCCGCGGATCGCAAACGTCTGCTTCTCCCCGCCCGATTCAAAACTCACTCGCGCAGGATTCCTCTGCCAGACCGGCGCAGAACACGACGCTCCATCCTCAGAAACCTTTCCCGCCAATGCCTTCTTCAGAATCGGTTTCCGCCGCGCCAGCTGTGCCACGATCGCGTACGATTTCGTTCCATCATCCGACACGCCGCAATACGCCACGTAGTCGCGATACCAACTCGCGGCTGAATTCCCGGCGTCAAACTCTGGCAAATTGACCACGGAAACGCGCGCCGTGGCGCGGTCCACAAGCAGCCATCCGCCAACCTGCCACTGCCAGTGCGGAGCGACATCCTCCGGTAGGCTGTCGTTCACGCGAAATACCCTGCGCACCACAAACATACGGTCGGTTACTTCATGCGACGCGCCTGTAGCGTATTCCTTGACCCGCCCATCCACGACGAGCGGCCGAATTTTTGTCGCGGAAACCTTTGCCTCATCGCCCGGCCCCAGTGCTTGCACCGAAATCCATTTTCCGAAGGCGATCACATGCGCCTTCGCTGTTGCGAATGCCGCTGGTGATAACAAAAACACACAAACAATCCAGCGGCTCAACAGCTCTCTCCAATTCAATCGCATCCCGCGATGATTAGCCAGAAAAAACCTGGATGCAAGACCCGCGATCAAATTTTCGCAATGCCAGTACCGAATTGGGAATAGTCAAGTCGTTGAGCAACTGATATTTTTTGAACAGGTCGGCTTCGTTCGCGAAGAATGCAAAATCGCGGTAAAATCAATCCGTAGATAATCGATTTTCCCGCCATGAGTTTCATTTCTCCCTTCCGTAGCCGCCGCGTGCCAAGGACAACTGCTGCGGGAGAAACCGCTTCTCACTTTCATATGGAAGATCTTCTGCCAAGGGCACGCGCCGCCCGCATTTTGGTAGTTGACGATCAGCCGAGCATTGCCGGGCTGATGAGCCAGCTCCTGGCGATGCGCGGATACGAAGTGGTCACTGCCGCCAGCGCCGAGCAGGCCGAACTGGAAGTCCGCCGCCAGCCGCCGGACCTCATCCTCTCCGACGTCATGATGCCGGGCAAATCCGGCTACGATTTCTGCCGCAGCATGAAAGACGATCCCGCCACTCGCTTGATTCCTTTCGTTCTAATTACTGGATTGAGCGACAGTAGCGATAAAGTCCGCGGCATCGAGGCCGGAGCCGATGACTTCCTGAACAAGCCCGTCCTCGCTGAAGAACTCATCGCGCGCGTGAAATCGCTGCTTCGCCTGAAACAATTCACCGACGAACTCGAAACCGCCGACTCCGTTCTCTGCACGCTTGGCCTTATCGTCGAAGGCCGCGACCCCTATACCGAAGGCCATTGCGAGCGTCTCGCGAGCCACGCTATTGATCTTGGCCGCCATCTTGGCATGGACGAGGATTCCCTCGTCGCCCTCCGCCGTGGAGGCTTCCTGCATGATCTCGGAAAAATTGCCGTGCCGGACGAGATCCTGAAAAAGGGAACCGATTTGACTCCGGCCGAATGGGAAGTGATAAAACTGCACCCCATCACCGGGGAAAACATCTGTAAGCCGCTGCACTCGCTGCATCAAGTGTTGCCCATTATCCGCCACCATCACGAGCACTCCGATGGCTCGGGCTATCCCGACGGCCTCATAGGTTCCGAAATCCCGCTCCTCCCTCGCGTCCTGCAAGTCGTCGATGTCTATGACGCTCTCAGCACCGCAAGGCCTTACAAGCCCGCCCTGACCCACCAGGAAGCGGCACAGACTATGCGTGCGGAGGCCGCTCGCGGCCTCTGGGACCAGGAACTCGTAACAGAATACTTCTCCATGCTCGAGCAGAAACGTCAGGTAGCGTAAGGCAGTGGTCAGTGGTCAGTGGTCAGTGGTCAGTCATGAGTGATGAGTGATGAGTTCTCAGTGGCACGTGCTTAAGTCTCAGCTAGACGTGGCCGTCTTAACCGCTTTTGACGCCTAATGTTTTCCCCTCCGTGCCCTCTCTAGGTTTACGCCTTTGCTTTTTCCTGGCTGCGAAGCGGCGCGCTATTTCCGAAACCGATAATGCACAAAGTACAATAACAATGCCATCTCCAGGCAGCCAACCGAAGCGGCCAGTGCAACTGGCAACTGGCAACTGGCAACTGAGAGCCGAGACCTGAGAATTTGTCCCCCACCTACAGCATCGTCATCCCGGCCTACAACGAGGAACCCCGCCTCGCTGCCACACTGAACAGCGTCCTCGCCTACGTTCACGCGCAGGCCTGGGACGCCGAGGTCATCGTCGTTAACGACGGGTCACGCGACCGCACCGTCGAGATTGTTAAGACATTCGCGGCAAAAGACCCGGTGCTCCGCCTCGTCGAGAACCCCGGCAACCGCGGCAAGGGATACAGTGTCCGCAACGGTATGTTGAATTCTCGCGGACGCATCGTCCTCTTCACCGACGCCGATCTATCCTCGCCGATCGAAGAAGCGCCCAAGCTCTTCAATGCACTCGACGAAGGTGCCGACATCGCCATCGGCTCGCGCTGGCTCCGCTCCGAAATGCAAACTCATCGCCAACCCCTGCACCGCCAGCTTTTCGGCCGCATCTTCAACCTGCTGCTCCGTGTCATATTGGGACTTCCCTTCGCCGACACGCAATGCGGATTCAAAGCCTTCAAGCGCCCGGCCATCGACGCGATCTTTCCTCTGCAAAGAATCGAACGCTGGGGATTCGACCCCGAAATCCTCTTCCTCGCCCGCAAGTTCAAATTCAAAGTGAAAGAAGTCCCCGTCGCCTGGGGACACAGCGGCGACACCCGCATTAACCCACTCGTGGACGGCTCCCGCATGGTGCAGGAGATCCTCCGAATCCGCTGGAACGACCTGACAGGAAAATACGACAGCAACCGCAAAACGCTCATAGCAGCTTAAGTTCGCTGAGGAACTCGATTTTGGGTGGCGATTTTTCGAGGGACGGTTTAGCCTCGGAGGCCTGATGCTCGCGCTATGGTCTCCACAACTTTCTTACCCATCTCCGCCGTCGAAATCGGAGAATTCTTCTTCCCCGCTAAATCCGCAGTCCGCGCACCACTCGACAGAACGGTTGAAACCGCAGATTCAACGCAAGCCGCTTCCTTCTCGAGCGAGAACGAATGCCGCAGCATCATCGCCACTGACAAAATTGCTCCCAACGGATTCGCAATTCCCTTCCCGGCAATATCTGGAGCCGATCCGTGCACCGGCTCATACAATCCCACCGGCCCGCCGATGCTCGCCGAAGCCAGCAGCCCCAGCGATCCCACGATACCGCCGGCCTGGTCCGACAAGATGTCTCCGAACATGTTCTCGGTCAGCAGAACGTCGAATTCCGTGGGCCTCTGCACCAGCAACATCGCTGCTGAATCCACATACTGATGTCCCAGCTTCACTTCGGGATAATCCTTCCCGATGCGCGTCACCACATCGCGCCAAAGCCGCGAGCACTCCAGCACGTTGGCCTTGTCCACGGACAGAACTTTCTTCTTGCGCTTCATCGCCAGATCGAATGCCACGCGCGCAATGCGCTCGACCTCATGTTCTGCGTAACGCATCGTGTTAACGGCGACGCGAGCCCCAGCGTCGCCTTCGATCGAACGCGGCTGCCCGAAGTACGCGCCACCAAGCAATTCGCGGACAATCATGATGTCGGTTCCGCGAACAATCTCCTCCCGTAGCGGCGAAGACTCCTCCAGCGCAAGAAAGAAAACTGCCGGACGCAAATTCGCGTAAGCTCCCAACTCACGCCGAATCCGCAGTAATCCAGCCTCAGGCCGAAGATGTCCGGGATTTCCGTCGAACTTCGGATCTCCCACCGCACCAAGCAGCACAGCCTTTGAAGATAGGCAAGCCTGAATCGTATCCGCAGGTAGCGGATCATTCACCGCCGTGAGGGCCGCTCCGCCAATCAGTTTGTGCTGAAGTTGCACCTGATGCCCAAAGCGGCCAGCCACAGCGTGCAACACAAGCACCGCCTGATCGGTGACCTCAGGCCCAATTCCATCGCCAGGAAGGACAGTGAGATTTAGAAGCATTGAGTGATCACGCGCGATTGAGTGATTGGGTGATCGGGTAATTGGGTGATTGCAAACCGTTCGCAGACTAATCCTATTCGTGAATAGAGAAAGCCGCCACTAAAGGCGGCCTCAAGTTCCGAAGTCTTTCAATGGCCCGCTGACTCAATCACCAAATCACTCAATTCCCTAAACGCCCCACAAATAATCTTCCTGTTGCGTCTGCTCGTGCTGCGTATCCGAAAGCACCGGCCCGCCAAACGAGCCCGAGTCCGCCGCAGCCGCAAACGACCGTTCAGGCTCCGCCGCCGGAGCATTCACCACCGCCGCATTCGCAGCCACGATCGGTTCGATCAACGGAGTCGCCGATCCCGAAGGTTTGTGCGTGTCGCGGATCAATTCCAGCAGATGATGATCGTCCACATGTTTGATCTTGTCCGCCAGCCGCACAAAGCGTTGGTAGATATCGTCCAGCGCGCGCCGGTCAAACTTATATCCCAACTGTTCGCAGCGTATGCTCAACGCATGCCGCCCGGAATGCTTGCCAAGTACCAGCTTTGAATCCGGCACCCCCACCGACTTGGGTGTCATGATTTCGTACGTAAGCGGATTTTTCAGCATGCCATCCTGGTGGATGCCCGCCTCGTGAGCAAACGCATTGCGCCCGGTGATCGCCTTGTTCGGCTGCACCGGCACGCCCGTGATCTCGCTCAACATCTGACTCGCCATGAAAATCTGTTCGCTGACAAT
>DATAUY010000277.1:0-7253 GCA_036268025.1 Candidatus Sulfotelmatobacter sp.
CGATCTCGACCTTGAACTCGATGACCGTCCAGCGGGATTGCAGGGACGCTTTGTCTACTGCACCGATCTGTTCGAAGCCGCGACCATCGAGGGCATGGCCGGACATCTCCAGACAATGATCGAAGCCATTGTCTCCGATCCAGAGCAGAAGATTTCGCGCCTGGCGATGTTCTCGGCCAAAGAGCGCGAACAGTTCGCAGCGTGGAACGCAACGGAAACCCAATATCCACGCGAAAAGACCATGCACGAATTGGTCGAGGCGCAGGCGGCGCGTAGTCCAGAGGCGAGCGCCGTCGAGCATGGCGGACAAAAACTCACCTATCGCGAACTGAACGAGCGCGCGAACCAGTTAGCGCATTTTCTGCGCAAGCGCGGCATCGGAATCGAATCGAAAGTTGGCGTGTGCCTGCGGCGGTCGCTGGAATTGCCCGTCGCGTTGCTGGCGGTATTGAAAGCCGGTGCGGCATGCATGCCGCTTGACCCGGCGTATCCGAAAGAGCGGCTGACGTACATGCTGGAGGATTCGCAGACGCCCCTGGTGCTTACACAGCCCGGATTGCTTTCGGAAGTCACCGACTTCGACGCGCAGGTCATCAACCTCGATCCGGACTGGAGGGCGTTCTCAGAAGAGAGTCCTGACAATGTCGCCAGTGGCGCGAAGCCAGAAAATCTGGCGTATGTCATCTACACCTCGGGCTCGACAGGCAAGCCGCGCGGGGTTCTGCTCAATCACAGTGGGCTGGTGAACCACAATATTGCAGCGTCCAAGCTGTTTGGCCTCTCGACTTCCGATCGCATGGCGCAGTTTGCTTCGATTTCATTCGATATCGCGATCGAAGAAATCTTTCCGACCTGGATGTCGGGCGGAAGCCTGATCGTCCGCGAAGAAAACGCTTCGCTTGCCGTGGGAGATTTCCTGCGCTGGGTCGACGAAAACCGCGTTACTGCGCTCGATCTTCCGACCGCCTATTGGCATGAGTTAGTCCGCGAGCTTTCGGAGTCGGCCCTGGAACTGCCGAAGAGCCTGCATCTCATCATCGTGGGCGGCGAAAAAGCTTCGTCCGCGATGCTGACCGAGTGGCGCAAGCTGGCTGGTCCGCGAGTGCGCTGGGTCAATACTTACGGCCCGACCGAAACCAGCGTCATCGTTACATCTTACGAACCGAAAGACGGCGAAGAAATTCCTGCTGTACTGCCGATCGGTCGCCCGATCGCGAACACCCGCATTTACATCCTCGGCAAGAATCTTCAGCCGCTGCCGGTTGGAATCGCCGGTGATCTTTACGTTTCCGGCCCTGGCCTTGCGCGTGGATATCTGAATCGTCCAGAGATCACAGCTGAGAAATTCATCAACGACCCGTTCCGCGGGGAGCCAGGCGCGCGCATGTATAAGACTGGCGACCTGGCGCGCTATTTGCCCAGCGGTGAAATCGAATTTGCTGGGCGCACCGACGATCAGGTCAAGATTCGCGGATATCGCGTCGAACTCGAAGAGATTGAATCCGTGCTCGGCGCGCATCCCGGAGTTCATGAAACCGTCGTCATGGCGCGCGAGAATTCGTCCGGTGAAAAAAGCCTAGTTGCCTACCTTGTGCCTTCACGCGAGCAGGTTCCGACTGCGAGCGAGCTGAGAACGTACCTGAAGCAGAAGTTGCCGCACTACATGGTGCCGTCGGCAGTCGTATTGCTTGAAACGATGCCGAAGACGCCGAACGGCAAGACCGACAAGCGCGCGCTTCCGGCACCCATTGCCGCGGACTTTGCGGAAACCCAGGAATACGTCGCGCCGACGAACGAACTGGAAACCAAGCTGGCTACGATCTGGGAAACCGTGCTCGAGAAGAAGCCAGTCGGCATCCGCGACAACTTCTTTGAACTCGGCGGGCACTCGCTGCTGGCGGCACGCCTGATGCACCGCATCGAGCAGCAATTAGGAGAGCGCCTGCCGCTGGCCGCACTTCTGCAGGCGCCGACGATCGAGCAACTTGCGAAGCTTCTGAAGCATGACGAAGCTGGCGCAGCGTGGTCTTCGCTGGTTCCGCTTCAACCCGAAGGTTCGAAACCGCCCTTCTTCTGCGTACATGGCGTAGGCGGAAATGTTGTGGGCTTCCGTGATCTCGCGAAGCACCTCGGCGGCGACCAGCCCTTCTACGGAATCCAGCCGCAGGGCCTCGACGGCAAACAGGAATGCCTGACCAGCGTGCCCGAAATGGCCGAAAGCTACATCAAGGAAATCAAGCGCGTGCAGCCGCGCGGGCCATACCACATCGGCGGATATTCCTTCGGCGGGCTCGTCGCCTACGAGATGGCTCAGATCCTACAGGCACGAGGCGAGGAAGTTGCGCTGCTGGCACTGTTCGATACCTATCCCGGCAAGGTGGAAGGGCGGGCCGCCGCCCTGAGAAACTTAAAGGCTCTTCCCCTCACGCAACAGATCAGCTTTCTCGTCAAGAAAGGCACGTTCGTGATGATGACGCTGCGCAAGCGCCTCGAACTGCAAATCATCCCGCGCGCGCTGCGGAACGTTCGCCGGGCGTGCGCCAAGGCGGCGGGAAATTATGATGTCGAGCCCTATCGGGGACGAGTCACTCTCTTTCGCGTGCGCGAAAAGTCGGTTGGCAGCCTGAACGATCCCTACGCGATCTGGTGGCGGGTGGCTTCTGAAGGCGTGGACCTGCGCGAGATCAGCGGAGACCACCTAAGCTTGCTGAAGGAACCGCAAGTGCGGCTTTTGGCAGAGCAGTTGAGCGATGCACTCTCGCAGTCAGTGCTCGAAAGGGCTCTGGTGGAGACGACATAACCGAATTGATGGTTAATCTGGGTTTATAGGCAAGAAGGCATTCATAAATGAGTTCGTCTGCAACAGAACAAGTGCTCGATCCCGCGGCGCCGGTTGGCGTAGCCGACGGAGGAGATGCCATCAATAAAGGCAGCTCGTCGAAGAAGCTTGGCCGCTGGGCGACCAAAGGCGGCCTGGCGATCCTCGACCAGGGCCTGATTTCCGGATCGAATTTCCTGATCGGCATCCTGCTCGCGCGCTGGCTCATTCCAGCCCAGTACGGAGCGTTTTCGGATGCCTTCTCGGTATTCCTGTTGCTCTCGTATGTGTACCAGTCGCTGTTGTCGGAGCCGCAGGGAGTCTTCAGCGGATCGGCCTATCGTCAATGCCTGCGCGGGTATCTGAAAGCCCTCCTCAACATTCAACTGATGGTCACCGCCTTTGGGCTAGTTTTTCTCGGCGGTTCTGCCGCGATCGTCTATTTCATGGGCAAAGCCGAGGGACTGCCGGGAGCGCTGGCCGGCGTGGCGATTGCTTCGCCGTGCATCCTGTTCTTCTGGTTGCTTCGCCGCGCCTATTACATGAACCTCGCGCCCGGACGGGCAGCTATGGGCGCGTTCATCTACTTTGTCCTGGTCACCGGCGGCCTTTTCGTCATCTATAAGAAAGCCCTGATTTCGCCGTTTTCCGCCTACCTGCTGATGGCGATTGGCGCGCTTGGCACAGGCTTTTTCCTGTTGACGCAGGTTAATAAGGCCCTCCCCGCCGATACCGTACCGCCGCCAACCGCAGCTCAGGCGTGGCACAAGCACTGGGAATACGGACGCTGGGCCCTGGCCGTCTCGGTCGTTACCTGGATTCCTTACTACATGTATTACCCGCTAGTGAGCTTTTTCTCGGGCATGGCCGCTGCCGGACAGTTGAAGGCCCTGATGAATTTTTCATTGCCGTTGGAGCAGAGCTACACGGCACTGTCGATTCTCTTTTTGCCCTACGCGGCAAGAGTCTGCCGCGAGAAAGGCATCTCCAGTTCAGGTCCGCTGGTCCGCCGCATCACGCTGCTGTTTGTTACCGGAGCGGTTGTGTATTGGGGCCTGCTGATTCCGTTCAAGGGCGTCGCATTCCACCTGCTTTACGGTGGTAAGTACATGGAAGTCGCACCGCTGATCCCTTATGTCGCGATTGGGACGACGCTGTGGAGCGCAGCCTTTGGCCCGGCAATTTTGCTGCGCGCGATTGAATCGCCGGATTCCATTTTCTACGCCCGCATCGTCGCCAGCGTCTTGTCGCTCGTGGTGGGCGTGCCGGCGACCAAAATGTTTGGCCTGTGGGGCGTGGTCGCCAGCGTGATCGTCGCCAACCTCGCGGCCTTTATCATTTCGATGTACATCCTGCGGCGCAAGTCGAATTCGATTTCAATACCGAACCCGGTGCTTCAAGGGGAAAGCTAGCCAAAGGGAAAGCGAATAAGGGGAAAACGAACAAAGATGAACACAATCAAAAGACTCCGTTACAGGGCCTCCCGTACGAAACTGCGCGCTCCCAAGTCATGGTGGGAGCATCGCGGCCTGAATGACAACGATGTGCTTTTTGCGTCGTTCGAGCGTTCGGGAAACACCTGGTTGCGCTTCGTGCTGTTCGAGATTCTGACCAACGACAAGGCCGAATTTCTCAATGTGAACCACTTATTGCCGGAGCTTGGCACGCACGAGAACGCGCAACATGTGCTGCCCAATGGCGGACGCTTCATCAAGACCCACCATTCGTTCCGACCCGAATACAAGCGCGCCGTTTATCTCATGCGCGACCTGCGGGACGTAATGCTCTCCAACTGGGCCCGCGATAAAGAAATGGGCTTCTCGAAATATTTCGATAACGGCAAGGGAATGGACGGCTATATCGAGTCGTTCCTTCAAGGTAAGGTCACGCGCTTCGGATCGTGGCAATCACACGTGGATTCGTGGGTGAACTGTCCGCTGGCGAAAAGCGGCAACTTGCTGGTCGTGCGCTATGAGGATCTGCGCCGCGACACCGAGCCCGGATTGCTTGAGATGCTGAACTTCCTTGGCATCGAGCGTAGCCGCGATCAGATTCGCAAAGCGATCGAAAACAATTCTCTGCGCGCGATGCGCGAGAAGGAAGAGAAAGCTAAAACCTCCGGCGCGACCCTCGGAAAGGGAACTCTCCTTCGCAAACACAACGTCGATCGCGAAGACGCGCGCTTTGTCCGCAGCGGCTCGGTCGGCGGTTGGCGCGAGAAGCTGAGCGAAGCGCAGAGCGAAATGGTCACGGCCTATGCAGGAGAAGCACTGCTTCGCGCGGGATATCCCGCGGGGCTCCACGATGGAGCACAAGCCGAACTCGCAGGCGAGGTACGCCGGTAACCCCCTTGCATATGACTGAAGTCATCAGGAAAAGCGGATTGTTTCTGGCGATGATAGGGGTACTTGTCCCCCTTGCTTTGTCCCAGAAAAACGACTCGGAAACTCTGCGTAAGTACGCCGATCCGATGGGTTTCTGGGTCGGTACGACCATTCAGGGCCGGATGTGGAACCGTGATCCGCAATATAAGCCGGTGATGGCGCGGGAATTCAACGCTGGGGTTTCCATCGTTTTCCCGAACCTGACCGAGCCGGAGCGCGGCCACTTCGACTTTGACGCGATGGACGAGGCCATGAGTTTCGCCAGGCAGAACAAGATGAGACTCATGGGCCACACGTTGATTTACCGCAATATGCTGACTGCGCCGTGGATGAACTTTCAGCACGACTGCGGCGGTTGGTCGGCGAAGGAACTGGATGGAATTATGAAAGAGCACATCCAGGCCATTGTGCGACACGGCGGAGACACGTATTACTCATGGGAGGTGGTCAACGAACCGACCAATCCCACGCACAACGGCTGCTGGTCGCGGATATTAGGTGAGGACGACTACATCGTCAAGGCGTTTCAATACGCGCACGAGGCAAATCCGAATGCGCTGCTGCTGCTCAACGACACGTTTGGCCAGGCCGGAATCGAGAAGGACCGGGCCGCCGAATTTTTCGACCTGGTGAAACGCACCAAGAAAAAAGGCGCGCCGATCGATGTTGTCGGTACCGAGATGCATTGGGAACTGCCGCAACTGCGTCCTACATATCTCGACGAGTTCAAGGCGTTCCTGGCGAGCGCCCGTGAAGCTGGTGTGAAGGTCCACATCACCGAAATGGATGTGTACCAGGGCCCGGAAGACACGCCGCAGGCATTTCAGAAGCAGAAAGAAGTCTTCTACAACGTCGTACACACGTGCTTGAAAGATTCGAACTGCATTGGCTTTATGACCTGGGGCATCGGAGATCGCTATAGTTGGCTGCGCAACGAAGAAGGCAAGAACTACACCAATGCAAAGCCAGTGCTCTTTGACGAGAGCTATGCGAAGAAGCCCGCGTACGAAGGCGTGTTGCAGGCATTAAAGGAAGGGCGTTAGAAACTTTCTTAGAGAGAGACGATGAATTCCAGCGTTTTACAAAGACCGAGGCCAGAAGAGAGGACGCCGGTCCGCAAAGACGAGAAGCGGGGATTTGATCTCCGCGACCGCCGCACGATGGTCCTCTTGGGGATCTTCGTCGCGCTTGGCTTTGCCATCTCGCTCGGGCTTTATTTCATGGCCGGCGCTTCCGATTACGCTGGGTTGATCGTGGCTGCGGTCGCGGTCCTCGCCATTCCTGCCTTTGCGCTGATTATTAATGCGTGGCCGGAGGCGTTGCAAAGCGCGAGGGAGCTTAAAGCAAATTGGACGTGGTGGCATCCACTCTGGTTTTTCCTATTCTTCAGCACGCTGGTGTTCCGTATCCGCGACGTCGGGCAGGCTTCGCAGAATCCTCTGGATGGCGCAGCGATGCTGCGCGTGATTCCTGAAGGCCTGGTCTCGCTGTCGCTAATTGTCCGGCTGATCCTCAAGAAACCGAACTGGCTGGGCTCGCTATTTCGCGGTATCCCGGGCGCGATGGCCATCTACTGCATGGTCTGCCTCGCGACGATCCCAGTATCCGTCAATGCCGGCTGGACAGCTTACAAGTCGCTGGAATTTCTGGCAGACGTTTCGATGATGGCCGCAATTGTGGCCAGCGCCGAAGGCTTCTTCACTTTTGAAAACCTGGTTGACTGGACGCTAACTTTTTACGGCATTTCGCTGGTTGGTGTCTGGATCGGCCTGCCAATCTGGCCGGTTGAAGCCATGGACGGCGGGCGTCTTACGGGCGTGCTTCCCGTGGAAGCTTCGAACAGCGTCGGAACCTCGGGCGCTGTGCTTGCGATCATTGCGCTTTGCCGCCTGCTACCCGCATTTGGCCCGACCAGGAAAAAAGCCTGGTACATCCTACTTCTTATGTTCGGTCTGGCTTCGATGGTCTTATCGAAGACCAGAAACGCCGAAGCCGCGTTTATCTTCGCGGTGGTCGTGGTCGTCACCTTTTCACCGAAGCTAAGAAAGTTC
>DATAUY010000278.1:0-28535 GCA_036268025.1 Candidatus Sulfotelmatobacter sp.
GACTCGAACTCGCTACGGTGGATCGGGATTGACCACATTCTTTCGCTCAGGAATAATCATGGAGCTCAGGCAATCCGCAGTACCGCGTGAAACCATTCACGCCCTATCATTCCGAGAGGTGCCATGAACGACTTCAACCGCAAGGTGGAAGACGCGTCGGCGCGCGTGAGCAGGACCATCCACGAAGCTGCCGACCGGCTGGACAAGGAAATTCCCGAATTCATCAAATATCTGAACGACGAAGTCGTGCCCGCGGTGCGTTCGCACTCGACCAAAGCCCTGCGCGTGGCCTCGGAGAAGCTGGCGGAGTTCGCCGACTACATGGAGAAGCACCCTACGAAGTAGCGATGTCCGGTATTCAGACCATCGGCCCAGCAGTTCCCGCTCGCTTTTTGCGTTTCGCTATGCTGCTGATCTTGCTGGCAACGGCGGTGTTCGCGACTGGCTGTGGAGGCCCAAAGCACGGCCGAGCGACGGTACCGCCCCCTCCGTCAGCCGCGCCTGCAAGTTCCCAGCCTGAGGGGAATCCTGCCATTGCAAAGAGCGCCGGCTCGCGGCATGAAGGGGATGAAGAAGTTCTCGAGCCCTCGATAGCGGTCAACACGAAGGCGCTGGCCACGGAAAGTGGCCTGGCCAGTTGGTACGGGCCGCCCTATCACAACCGCCGCGGATCGAACGGCGAGATCTACAACATGCACGCGATGACGGCGGCGCACCGTACATTTCCGCTGGGTTCGATCGTTCGCGTCACAAACATCAAAACGGGCTCAATGGCTGTGGTGCGCATCACCGACCGGGGCCCGTTCATTCCCGGGCGCGTGATTGATCTCTCGCTCGCCGCCGCGCAGAAACTGGACGTCTACAAACCGGGCGTCGCGCAGGTAAGAATCGAGTTGCTGCAATCACCGGCGACTGCCGGGGCTTTGGGGAAATGGGCAGTGCAGATCGGTGGGTTTCCTCACCAGGACGTAGCCAGCAAACTAGCCGACGACCTCACGCGGCGTTATCACACGGCGAAAGTTCAGCGCTTTGCCAGCCCTGCCGGGGACTGGTGGATTCGCATCCGCGTGCTTGACGACGATCATGAACGTGCGCAGAAACTCGCGGCCGAAACAAAGACACCCGAGGGCGCAGTGTTCCTGGTGCGCCTGGATTAGACTTGGTTTCACAAACAGCACGGCTGCTCAAGCCGCTCACCTCAGAGGCTGAAGCCCCAATATTTATGCGGCAATATCGGCACATGTAAGAGTGGTCGGTGCGAAACTTTTGTGGTACCACAATTCACCTCAGCGGCTAAAGCCACAATAGGGGGCAAAGCACTTACCGCAGCGCTGGAAGCGCTGCGCCACCCAAAACCAAGCCCAATCCGACTTTTTTCCGTAACCTCAACCTCGAGTTCTTCCAACCTCATAGACTTCCGCTTACAAACTCCAGCCGGCGGTGTTATCGTTTTTCAAGGTAAATTGACGATGAACGATTCAAATTGCCTTTTTTGTCGCGTCATTCGCGGAGAAATTCCTTCCAAGAAGATTTATGAGGATGATTATGTTTTCGCCTTTGAAGACATCAATCCGCAGGCGCCGACGCACGTGCTGATCATTCCCAAACGTCATTTCGCGGGATTGAAAGAGGCACAGTCTGCGGATGCGGAGATCATCGGGCGCTGCCATCTCGCCGCGGCGCAGATCGCACGCCAGCGAAATATCGAACAGGGATACCGCACCGTCCTCAACGTTGGACCGGATGCGGGACAATCCGTCTTCCATCTGCACGTCCACCTGCTGGGCGGACGCCCCCTCACCTGGCCTCCAGGCTAGGTGAATCAAGCTATCGCGGTTTCGCGTATTCGGATTTGACTTTCTTCAGGACGGGAATATCGTCGTCGGCCTTTCCAGGGCGCGAGAGAATGCAGTCTTAGCTTTCGGAAAGTGATTCGAGATCCAAATCAAAACCCAAACCATGGGAGGGACACGAACTATCACGAAGGATGAGAAAAAAACCGCCTTCTTCGTGCGCGTTCGTGACGTTTGTGGTGGATACTTTTTTACCTAAGTCGCTACAGGGTTCACCAAGGCAACAATTGGCCGGCCAAATGTCATTTGCTATTGGACGGTCGAATCGGCGTCTTCCGGTGCGCCGTGACGACGCAACAGTTGAGGCAGATTCTGCGAGAACGCGGAACGTGGCAGCACCATGTCGCAGCCGACTTCATGCGCCTTCTGCTTCAGGTCCCCTTGTACATGCGACAGGAATCCAATGATGGAGGTGCCTTTTTTCAACTTGCTTTTGAGCTTTGGGATGAGCACCAGCGGCTTCACGCTGTTATTGTTCAGGTCGAAGATGATCAAAGATGGCTTTTCTTCGCCGTTCTGTTGCATCTTGTCCATCAAGTCTTTATCGGACTTCACGAACTCGACTTTCACATTGAGCTTGCGGGCGGTTTCCTGAATTTTTGCCATGAAAAACAGATCTTCGATGAACGCGAAGATGCGGGAATTACCGTCTTCGGTCGCCGGCAACGGATCAGGCTCGGGCTGCGGATAGGAACTTGCGAAGCCGGGCCGGTGCCGTCCACCCTTGTGCCCGTTGTTGTTACCCGCGAGGGCCGCGCGATAGCTGTGATCCATCGGAGCGGTGTAAATGCCATCCTTGTTCTCACGACTCAAGGCGTGGCCCGGACGTTGTCCACGCTGATTGTGTGGGCGACGGCCTCTGCGCCGCCTTCTTCCTCCTCCGCCACCGGAGGGTCTTCCTGGTCCTGCGTTCATAGTCCTCTCAAATTACTCTGCGGTGATTGCAAACTTTTGCAGCAATCTCGAACTTGGCTATTGTCGCGTTCCCGCAATGCGGGCGTAGCTCCGCCGGGCACGCACTGTCACTTCTACGTAGTTGCGGGTCACGATTGGATACACCTTGGAACAAACCCCAACTCTGGAACGAACTGCGATTCTTGCGAAACCTAAACTTTTAAGCGCTTCGATTTTCCGTTTATCGGATCCGTAAGGCGCCGCCTCGGAACGGCTGGCGCGAAAGGCCTCGCGGGAACGAGGCCTAATGGGAACATCCTTATCGTACTAGTCATTGGAACAGTGTGCAAGGCCCCATAGCGGCACGGTTTTGCACAGCAGGACATGGACTGTGGGATGCCCGCTGAGTTCTTACAGCGGCTATACGAGATGGTCGCTTTCGCGGCTGATCTTCACGGCTCCACTTCACGACTCCACTTCGCGACTAGTCCACCGAAAGTTCGCGCGCCCATTGCTGGGCCTGCCAGTAGTATCCGGCCACGTCTTCGGACTCCAGATGGAGTCCTTTGCTTAAGTCAGCAGCCGCCGCCCACTCGCCACTTTCGTGGGCCAACATCAGTTGAAACACGGGGCGCAAGGCGCTCGGCTGGCCCATCAGTACAGCCTTGGTCTCGCGATCGAGCGGGAGCTTTTCCAGGACCTCTGACATTGGCGTTTCGAGCATCGCATCGATCAAGGACAATAGGCCCAGCAGGAACAAATCGGATTCGCCATGCTTCACACGCGGCGATAGCAGTTCTCCGAACTTGCCCCGCACCAGCGATGAAAGCACGAGGTCGCTCGTTTTCTCGTGCCCTGCCCCCACTGCGGCGACCAACCTTACCCATCTCCGCACATCGCGCTCGCCCAGCATTGACAGCGCATGCCGTACGGAATGGATCTCAGTCTTGAGCCCGAATACGGCGGAATTCAGATAGCGGAGTAAGCGGTAGCAGACCGAGGCCTCTGCCTTGATCAGCTTTTCGAGGGCGGGCAAGTCCAAGTCGGGCCGTGAGACCTCTTGCAGCATGCGGAGATAATTCAGGCGATTGGCCGGCATGTCTTGCATGGTCATCATCTCTGGCCGCCGGAAGAAGTATCCCTGAAAATAAGCGAAGCCCTGGTTCCGCGCTTGCTCGAATTCGGCATAGGTTTCGATCTTCTCCGCCAGCATGCGGCAGCGCCCATGCTTTTTCATCAGGGCCGCCTGAGAGTCTGGCTTCGTTAGTTGCATTTCTATCTTGATGATGTCGGCGATTTCGGCCAGCGGTTCTCTGGGATCGTCCGCAAGATAGTCATCCAGCGCGATCGTGTACCCTGCATCTTTGAGGGCGTGGCACGCTGCGATAACATCGGGATCTGCCGGGACAGATTCCAGAACCTCAACGACAGTTGATTTCGGCGGCAGGAGTGTGACGAGTCCTTTAATTAGCGTATCGCGGGTGCAATTCACAAAGGCACGGCGGCCGTCACACAACACGTCGATGCCCATTACCAGCGAACTGTCTAAGGTGGCGCGAGAGGCCTCGTCCGTATCTCCGGAGAAAGTGTCGTGCAATCCGTCACGGAACAGCAGTTCATACCCGAATACTTTCTCTTCTCGATCGAAGATTGGTTGCCGCGCCACATAGCGAAGCCCTGCAAGTTCCCGAAGAGAAGAGGCGGTTGCGTTTGCCGAGGCATTTCCCACGATGCTTAATATCGGCGGCAAATCGGAAGACATGAACGCTGGCCGGACTTGCCCGACGGAATGCGTCGATTAAGAGGCGCTCAGGAATTGGAAGGGGAGTTTCACCCTGCTCACGTGATCCGTGCGAGCGGTTTGGTTGTTGAAAAAGCAGCGACTGCTCTAGGCCCTCTGCGTCCCGCCCAGGGATGTCAACGAAGCCACGATTTTTGCAGACCATCCAGCGATCTCTTCGTCATGCAGCGTCCGTTCGGTTGACTGGAATCTGGCTCGCAGAAGGATCGAGTATTTGCCAGCCGGGATTGACCCACCGCGAAAGATCTCTACGGGCAGGAATTCCTGCAATTCAGGCGAACGGCCCGCCTCGACCGCCTTTTTGATCTGCTCAAACGTGACGCGATCGTCGAAGACGAACGAGAAATCACGTTCAACTGCCGGGTATTTCGCCAATGGCGTGAACCGCACCGGGTGCAATCCAAGTCTGCAGATTGCATCCAGATCGAATTCGGCAAGAAATATTTCCTGTCTGAGCTTTCGAGCCGTGGCGACCTCCGGATGAATCTGCCCGAACTGTGCGATCACACTTCCATTCACGCTCGCCTGCGCGGACCTGACCGGATGAAGATACTCTGCGGTCGTCCGCTCGTAGATTACTTCACCGGCGAATGCGGCAAGCAGATTCTCCACATCGCCCTTAAACCCGCGAAATGCCTCGACTGCCGCTGCCTGCTCGCCTTTGCTGACATCGAGATTGCCCTTGGCTGGAAGCGAAGCGCGCACTGCTGCAGCAGTCGCGCCCAGGCAGGCACGCTTCGGTTCGACGCGCTCAGTACCGGACATCTGATAGACGCTGCCCATTTCAAACAGCCGCGCTCCCGGAACATCACGATTCAAATTCCATGCCAGCATGCCGAGCATGCCGGGGACGAGCGATGTCCGCATGACCGACGCTTCTTCGCTAAGCGGATTTTCCAGTTCAAGGACTTTTGCATCAGCGCCGAACTTTTCAGCGTCGGCGTGGGAGATGAACGTGACCGACAGGGCCTCGTTGTATCCCAAGGCCAGTGCACGGTCACGGAACGCCGCGTCCACCTTCGCGTGCGGCAGTTCGCGCACTGCGCCGCTGTAGGCGGGCAACGTGTTTTCGAACTTGTCGTAGCCGTGCAGACGCGCTACTTCTTCGATCAGATCAATCTCACGCTCGACGTCGAGACGCCAGCTTGGAATCTGCACGCGGAACTGCGCGTCGGCCTGACCTTCGGGAATCAACACAAATCCCAACCGCTTCAGCAACCGGAAGATTTGGCCTGCATCGAGATTGCCGCCCAGAATACGCTCCACTTCAGAGACGTGTAGCACAACCGGGGCCTGGTCCATCCGCTTTGAAACCACGTCTACAACATCGCCCACCAGTTCGCCGCCGCCGGAGGCCAGAATCATTTGCGCGACCAGTTCGCAGGAAAGCGGACATGATTCGAAATCCGCGCCGCGTTCGAAGCGGTGGGAAGCGTCCGTGTGAATCGCGTGGCGGCGCGACATCTTGCGGACTGTGGCCGGGTCCCACCATGCAGATTCGATCACGATGTTGCGAGTCTTATCGGTGATCATCGTGTCGTATCCGCCCATGACTCCGGCGAGGCCGACGGGCTTCTTCGCGTCGCAGACGACGAGGTCGTCGGTCGTCAGTTTGCGCTCGACGCCATCGAGCGTCTTCAGCGTTTCGCCCTTGCGGGCTTTGCGGACGATGATCTTGCCGCCTTCGAGCAAGTCCATGTCGTAGACGTGCGTCGGCTTGCCGATCTCCCAGAGAACGTAATTCGTCGCATCCACGGCGTTCGAGATGGGCCGCTGGTCGAGCAGTTGCAGGCGGTGCGCGATTTTCTGGGGCGAAGGTTGAATGCGTGTGTTGTGAATCAGCTGTGCCGAGAACCGCGGACAGAGATTCGGCTCTTCGACAATTACGGGAAACGCCGGAGCCGAATTTCCCTCAGCGGCTAAAGCCTCTCTCTTTGTGGCGGCTGACGGCACGGCTGAAGCCGTGCCCTTCCCGTTTGCCGTGGCCTTCGCATTCAGGACTGGCTTCAGCGGTAAATCATAGATCGCCGCCGCTTCACGCGCGACGCCATAATGATTCATCGCATCGGGACGGTTCGTCCCGATCTCCATCTCGAAGATCGTGTCCGCGCCGCTGCCTTCGATGCCCTCGACGCCGAGGCCGACGTTGGTCAGGTCTTCGGCAAGGCGGAGGTCTTCGACGGAGAGGTCAATGAAGTCGCGAATCCAATTTGGAGAAAGTTTCATGAATAGCTTCTAGCTTCCGGCTTCTAGCCGTTAGCTAACCAACTCGGATCGAGCTGGTAGCTAATGGCTAGAAGCTTCCTTACCCAAACTGCTGCAAGAACCTTACATCCCCCTGAAAGAACAATTGAATATCATCGACGCCATACTTCAACAACGCCAGCCGATCTATCCCCATCCCGAAGGCGAAGCCGGAGACTTTTTTCGGGTCGTAGCCATTGTCTTTCACGAACTCGAAGACATTGGGATCAACCATGCCACACCCCAACACTTCGATGAATCCCGTCTGCTTGCACGGACGGCACGGCGCGTTGCCTTCGCGCTTTCCGCTGCCCCCGCAGATGAAGCAGGTGACATAAAGTTCTGCGCTCGGCTCGGTGAACGGGAAAAATGACGGACGAAAATGCGTCTTCACCGACGACCCAAACAGCGCCTTCATGGCGTGATCGAGCGTGCCCTTCAAGTCTCCGAAGGTAATATTCGTGTCGACCGCGAGTCCTTCGATCTGGTGAAACATCGGCGAGTGGCTCGCATCCGGCGGATCGTTGCGGTGCACGGTACCAGGAATCACGATGCGGATCGGCGGCCGCATCGTTTCCATGGTGCGAATCTGCACCGGCGACGTGTGCGTGCGCAGCAGCAGGCGCTCGCGTTGCGGCTTCGATTGTTGGCCGGCGACGAACAGCGTGTCCTGTGTATCGCGCGCCGGATGGTTCGGCGGGAAATTCAGCGCTTCGAAGTTGTAGTAGTCGGTCTCGACGACGGGACCTTCGGCGACCGAATATCCGAGCCGTTGAAAGACGGAGACAATCTCGTTCCGCGTCTTGATGACCGGGTGCTCGGCGCCGATCGGACGGCGAATCCCGGGGAGGGTAATGTCGACGGAGTCAAATTCAACAAAGGCTGGGCTCGCAGCGACGTGCGCGCCTTCGACGATTTCGGTGATCCGGGCCTTCAGTTCGTTGACGCGAATTCCCGCTTCGCGTTTCGCCTCTTTGGGCGCGCCTTTCAGCCAGAGATCGTTGATCTGGGTAAGGATTCCGTTCTTGCGGGCCATCCAGCGGTCGCGGAAGGATTTGAGATCGGAGTCGGTGCGGACGGCAGTCGATTCGGCTTGGCACGCGGTGATGCATTCGTTCGCCGCGGTTTCAAGTGCGGCGGCCGAGTAGTCCGTCAGTTTGGGGACGGTGTAGGCCACGTTGCTCATTAAGGCTTGTCATTCCGAATCGCGCAGCGATGAGGAACCTGCTTTTCATGCCCGCTCAAGGAAAACCAGGTTCCTCGCTTTGCGAGGAATGACAAAGTTATAGGGTAAGACGAACTTAACGGCAGGGCTGAAGCCTGCTTCCTGATACAAACCTGGGCTTTTGCTGAAAGCTAACGGCTGATAGCTGAAAGCTTGTTTACGCCAACGCCGTCTTCGCCTGCGACGCCAGATTCGCAAAACCAGGGGCGTCGTTCACCGCCAGGTCCGCGAGAATCTTGCGGTCCAGTTCGATGCCCGCGACCTTCAGCCCGTGGATGAACTGGTTGTAGCTCAGTCCATTCAACTTGGCGGCTGCGCCGATGCGCACGATCCACAGGGAACGGTACTGACGCTTGCGCTGCTTGCGGCCCGAGTAGGCGAACTTCAGTCCTCGCTCGACCGACTCTTTCGCAGCGCGGTACAGCTTGGATTTTGTGAGGAAATAACCGCTTGCGCGGTCAAGAATCTTTTTGCGTTTTGCGCGGCGTTTGGTCCCGCGTTTTACACGAGGCATGGTGCTCTCCTTTTTGCTTTCTGTTTATGGCGGCTGGAGGTAAGGACGGTCGCTTGCGACCGATGGCCTCTTCACACGCCTTCGGCAAGTTCTCAGTGGCTAGTTGGTCAGTGGTTAGAAAAACATTCTCGCCCTTCTGACCACTGATCACCGGCCACTGATCACTGCTTTTTCACTGATACGGGATCATCCGCAGCACTTTGGCGAGATCTCCATCGCTCACCAACGCGCCATGACGGAGCTTCCGTTTCACTTTGGTGTCTTTCGACGTCAGGATGTGACGCAGCTTGGCATGTCCCCGCTTCACTTTTCCTGTCCCAGTTTTCTTGAAGCGCTTGGCAGCGCCTTTATGTGTTTTTAGTTTTGGCATAAAAACCTCAACATTCAGCGATTAGCAAAACAAAAATCTCCCATCGGCACTAGCCCAACTGGCTAAATGCCAATTGCTAATTGCCAATGGCTGGATTTTACGACGCCGGCTTGGCAACCTGTGCCGGCGGATTCGGCGAGGGCGCGCTTTGCGCCACGGCCTTCTGCTTCTCTTGCTTCTCTTTTTCTTTCTCGCGTTCCTTGTCCGTCTTTTTCGGCGCCAGGATCGCGTGCAGCGTGTTGCCTTCCTGTCGCGGACGAAACTCGACGATGCTGTGCGGCTCGACGTCTTTGATCAGGCGCTCCAAAATCTGGCGGCCCAGGCCGGTTCGCGTCATTTCACGACCGCGAAAGAAGATCGTCGCCTTGACTTTGTCGCCCTCATCCAGAAAGCGCAGAACGTGGTTCTTCTTCGTCTCGTAATCGTGGTCGTCCACGTTGATGCGGAACTTGACCTCTTTTACGGTGATGGTCTTCTGGTGCTTCTTGGCTTCGCGCTCTTTCTTTTCCTGCTGGTAAAGATACTTCCCGTAATCCATGATGCGGCATACGGGAGGTTGCGCGGTGGGCGAAATCTCAACCAGATCCAGATTCTTTTCGCGGGCTTTTCGGACCGCCTCAAATGGCGGCATGATGCCGAGCTGATTTCCTTCGTCATCAATCACGCGAATTTCGCGTGCCCGAATCCGATCGTTAGTGCGGATAAAACGCTTATCGATACAATCCTCCGTGCTCTAAACGGCTGAGAATAAAGAATTATAGCACGACCTCACGCAGCACCAGGACCGCTCCCCGCCGGATACTTGACACTTGTCGAACTGCCGGGTAATGTCGGGCCCAGACTGGCGGATCTGTTACCGCACAGTGGCGCTTTTGAATCGCCGTTCCTTCCCCTGGATCGCTCCATCGCTGCACAAAACCTGATCTTGATTGGGAGTCTCTATGCCTGATCTTCGCGCGCCGCTACGAATTAAGTTGTTGGTTCTTCTGTCTTCTGGCTGGTTGTTATTTTCAGCATCTCCTGCTCACGCCCAGGGATTCGATCCCATCCATCCTGAAGAATTGAAGATGACGAGCGAGCCGAAAGCCCCGGGCGCGCCGGCGATCATCCTCTATCGGGAAGAAAATTGCGACGACAACGGAGTCACCTCACACGATGACTATTATGTGCGCATCAAGATTCTGACCGAAGAGGGCCGGAAGTATGGGAACGTGGAGATCCCCTTCATCCAGAACACAGAAAGTGTCATTAACATTCGCGCCCGAACGGTGCGGCCCGATGGCTCGTCCATTGACTTTGATGGCACGGCATTTGAAACCACCATCGCCAGAACACAAAGCTTGAAATATCTGGCGAAGACTTTCACCCTTCCAGACGTGCATGCCGGCAGCATCCTGGAATACCGCTACACCATGGACTTGCGGGACCATCGGATCTTCAGCACGCACTGGATTCTGAGCGGACCGTTGTTTACCCGTGATGCGAAGTTCTCGCTCAAGCCATATGTTTCCCGATATCTCCCACTCAACCTGCGTTGGAGTTGGCAGGGGCTGCCTCCGGGTGCTTCCCCGAAGGAAGGACCCGACCATGTCGTGCGTATGGAGGCGCAAGACATCCCGGCGTTTGTGGAGGAAGACTTCATGCCACCTCCAAACGAGATGAAATCCCGAGTGGATTTCATCTACGAAACTGAAAATCGGGAGCGGGACCCGGATCTCTTCTGGCAGCACGTCGGAAGGAAGCAATACGAACCGATGGAACACTTCATCGACAAACGGAAGGCGATGGAAAAGGCGGTCGCCGAGATCGTTTCTCCCGGCGATGAACCCGAAGTCAAGCTTCACAAGATTTACAAGAGAGTGCAGGAAATCAGAAACAAGTCCTATGAGCTCCGTAAGTCGGAACAGGAAATCAAACGCGACAAAGACAAGCCCGACGAAAATGTGGAGGATGTATGGAAGCGCGGTTATGGGAGCCATCGGCAGCTCACGTGGCTTTATCTGGCGTTAGTCCGGGCGGCTGGATTCGAAGCCTATGGAGTTCTCGTCTCCAGCAGAAATGAATACCTCTTCACTCCAAAAACGATGGAGTACTGGAAGCTCAATACCGGCGTGGTCTTGATCAAGCTGAATGGAAAAGATGTGTATTGCGATCCAGGAGCGGAGTTCAATTCATTCGGCATGCTGACCTGGTCCGAGACTGGGGTTCCCGGACTTCAGCTGGACGAAAACGGCGGCAGTTGGATCAAGACCACGCTGCCGGAGGCCGCGCAATCGCAGATTCAACATACCGCGAACCTCAAGCTCACCGAAAACGGCGATCTGGAAGGAAGGATAACGACTACTTACACCGGTCTGGAGGCCATGTATCACAGGCTGGACGTTAGAAACTCCGACGCGGAGGCGCGCAAGAAATATCTTGAGGACCGCGTGCGCAACCAGATTCCCACTCCGAGTGAAGTCACCCTAACGAATACTCCGGACTGGACGAACCCTGACACCCCGTTGGTTGCGGAGTTCACGGTCACGGTCCATGGATGGACCTCTCAGGCTGGCAAGCGAACGCTCTTGCCGGCAGGATTATTCGTCGCCGGCGAAAAACGAACCTTCGAACGCGAGAACCGCGTGCATCCAATTTATTCTCGTTATCCCTACGAGAAGGACGACGATGTAACGATAGAGGTGCCCGATGATCTAAAGATCGCGAGCCTTCCCCTGCCCCAAGTCAGGGATGGTCATATCGTCAAGTACAGCCTGAAAGTCGAGAGCAACAAAACAACTCTGCATTTCACGCGGAGCTTGCTAGTGAACTATCTTATGTTGGAGCAGAAATACTACCCATCGCTGCGTAATTTCTATCAGCAGATGAGGGCCGACGACGAGCAGCAGGTGGTGCTGGAACCTGCGGGAGCCGTCGCAGCCAATTAAAGGATTCACAAAGTCATGTGCAGAAATATCAAAAACCTCTTCAACTTCGACCCGCCGGTCACGGACGAAGAAGTCCGAGCAGCGTCGCTTCAGTTTGTGCGCAAAATCACCGGTTTCAATAAGCCCTCGAAAGCGAATGAAGCCGCATTTCTAGCTGCTATCGAAGAAGTGGCCGCAGTTTCTTCGGGCCTGCTGCATTCGCTCGAAACCGCCGCACCCGCGAAGAACCGCGAGGAAGAGGCCGCGAAGGCCAAAGCCCGGGCGGCAGAGAGATTCGGCGCCGACTAAGCTGAAAATCCGGCAAGCCAAGGCGTCAGTGGCCAGTATGCTAGTCTGCGCTTTATGGCTAAGCGCCCTTCGAAAGTACGCACGACAGTACGCAAGAGAGCGGACCTCCAACACAGACCACAGCGAACGTCGAGGACCGCCACGAAACCAACGTCGGCATCCGTCAAGCAGTTCCTCAGCGACAAAGTCGGTCATTTTACCGAGTCCGTAATCCGCGAGATGACGCGGCAGGCCATGCTTTACAAGGCAGTGAACCTGGCACAGGGTTTTCCGGATTTCTCCGCGCCTGCGGAGATCAAACAAGCTGCTCAGCAGGCTATCGCGGCGGATGTAAATCAATATGCCATCACGTGGGGCGCGAAGAATCTGCGGAATGCAATCGCCCGGCAGATGGGCCTCTGGCAAGGCCTGACCGTCGATCCGGAAAAAGAAATCACTGTCTGTTGCGGATCCACCGAGGCGATGATTTCGACTCTTCTCGCAGTGTGCAATGCGGGCGACGAAGTTGTGATCTTCGAGCCCTTCTACGAAAACTACGGTCCAGACTCGGTGCTGAGCGGCGCGAAGCCGAAGTTTGTGAGGCTGCATCCGCCCAAAGATGCAAGGGGCGAGTGGACATTCGACGAAAAAGAACTTCGCCGCGCCTTCGACAAGCATACGAAGGCAATCATTCTCAATACACCGAACAATCCCACGGGAAAAGTCTTTACGCGAACGGAACTGGAACTGATCCGCGACCTGTGCGTCGAATTCGATGTCCTGGCGATTACGGACGAAATCTACGAGCACATCCTCTACGACGGGACAACGCACATTTCGATGGCGTCATTGGAAGGAATGCGTGACCGCACCGTAACGATCAATGGCATGTCAAAAACTTACAGTGTGACGGGATGGCGTGTGGGATGGGCGGTTGCTCCCGAAAAGATCACAAACGCAATCCGCAAGGTGCATGATTTTCTGACGGTCGGCGCTCCCGCCCCGCTGCAAGAAGCCGGAGCGTCGGCGCTGAGTTTACCCGCAGAGTACTATGCAAATCTCGCGCAGGGATATCGCACGCGGCGAGACCGTCTCATACCGGCTCTCACCTCAGCCGGGTTCAAATGCTTCCGGCCGCGCGGCGCTTACTATGTGATGACCGATATTTCCGCGTTCGGCTTTGCGGATGACGTATCGTTCGCGAAATATCTGGTGCAGGAAATCGGCGTGGCATGCGTGCCTGGATCAAGTTTTTATCGCGATCCACGCGATGGAGCGCGGCAAGTGCGCTTTGCCTTCTGTAAACGGCCCGAAACTCTGGACGAAGCGGGCCGAAAATTGGGTAAACTGCGCGCGCCTCACGCTGATGAAACTCGATGACGTTCAAAGCCATCACTTCGCGGTTGTGGCTGTTGGGATGGGTCGCCGCATGGATTCTGCTCTCGAAACGCAGTCTTTCGCCAGTCATGGCATCATGGGGCGCGCTGCTTTTTGGTACGTCGGGCATAGCCGCAGGATTGTTCCTTTTCTTTCGTGGATTCGCGCTGCTGCAGCGCAAGCGCTGGGTCGAAGACACACCAGTCAGCCGAATCTCCGCCGCGGCGCTGGGTAGAGCAAAGATCTTTGGCCGGGCAACCGGCCCCTACACGCTGATCTCTCCTCTGGCTGGAGCAGATTGCTACTACTATCGCGACGTCGCGCGGGATTCGGGAGATGGCCGCGACGAGCAAGACAGCGAACATCGGGCCGAGGAAACGATATTTACGCCACTTTTCATCGAGGACGAAACCGGCCGTATGCAGATTGATCCGCGCGGCGCGGAACTCGAGCTTCCAGCGGACTATGAAGAAACCATCGAGACCGAATCCATGTCGGAGTGCGCCCGCCGTTTCCTGCGCCGTCATGGCTTGTCTGCTTTGAGCGGTGCGGTCGTGACCGAGTACGCAATCAAGCCTGGAGATCCGCTGCTTGTGCTTGGGTGCATCAATGAGAAGCAGCCTGGCGCAGCGGAGGGCCAAAGACTCGAACTTCTCTATCTAAGTCCCGAAGCTGCCGACTTGCAGCGTCGCGAACAGATGGAGGCCATGGGGATTCCCGTTCGGCAGCTACAGATAAGGGACTTGGATGCGACCACGAACTTCGATCTGCGTCCGGATGTGATTCTGGCATCTGGCAGCGAGCGCGAACCTTTTGTCATTGCGCGCAAGAATCCGCAAGGCATTGTGGCCGATCTGGCTAGATCTTCAATGCTCGGTATTTGGGGCGGAGCGGCGCTGGCGCTGTTTAGCCTGGGACTCGTCATCAAATGGCTCGGTCTGTGGTAGCGTCCGAAAGGACGAAACGCCAAAGGGAAGTCCAACGAAGTCGGGTTTTGTTCACCAGAATGTGGAGTATACTGCGAAAAAGTTCCTAATTTAACTTCCAGGGAATGTGTGCTTATGGCGTCCAATGCAGTGTCACACCAGGTTCCGGCAGACGATTTTCAGGCGCTGGAAGAGAAGGTTTATCGCACCATAGAGATGTACAAGGCCGCACGGCAGGCCCAGGCAACGGCTGAACGCGATGCTCAGCGGTTGCGGCAGCAGGTGGAAGACCGCGACGAGGAACTGACCCGCCTTCGCCGCGAGGCTGTGCAGTTAAGGAAAGAACGGGAAGACATCCGCGGCCGCGTGGAGAAAATGCTGGCCCAGATCGAGTCGCTGGCAGAAGCGAGCTAGGGCACGGCGAGATGTAACAAGTTACGTCTCTACGGAGAACAAAATGGCGACAGCTACGAAGAACCAAGTCAGAGACGATCAGAATGGCAGCGTGCGGGTGGAGATTTTCGACCAGGCCTACAACTTGCGCGGAAGCGATCCCGAATACATTCTCAAGCTGGCCGAGTATGTGGACGCCAAAATGCGCGCCGTGGCCGAAGCCACCAATACGATCGATACTGTCCGCCTCGCTGTTCTTGCCGCGTTGAATATCGCCGACGAATTTCACCTCCTCAAGAAGAGACAGGACACCGGGGCAACCGACTACCTGAAGCGAGCGCATCTACTCTCGGATGCGCTGGACGAAGTGCTCGGAGAAAAACGCAAGGCGGGTTAGGTTGAAACTTGCCGCGTCGCTCCTTTTTCATCCGCTAATCACGCCTGCGTTGATGCTGTTTCGGCTGGTCTTTTCTCTGCAGGTCATTTTTCTGCCGGTCATTTCTCTGTTGATCGTTATTCTGTTGACCGGGGGGATTGCCCTTCCCGGATTTTCCCAAGACATTACCATACGCAGTCAATCGAACGTAGTGTTTGTCCCTGTGCTGGTGAAAGATCCGACCGGGCAGATTGTCTACGGTCTCAATGCCGACGATTTTGTGATTCAAGACGACGGGGTTGCGCAAACCATACATATGGACGATGCTCCGGATGCGCAGCCCCTCTCGCTGGTAATCGTTATTCAGAAAGGGAGACGAGCGAACTATGAATTCGCACGCATTCGATCGCTGGCAGTGATGCTGGAGCCTCTTTTTGCCAACGGACAGACGAAAGTTGCATTGGTCGAGTTCGACAGCGGCGTCAAAACTGTCCGTGATTTCACCGCGAACTTTAATCTGATCGAAGACGACCTGGAGAAACTGCAGCCTGGCGACAATGGAGCAGCAATTCTGGACGCAGCATTTCTTTCGGAAAAGCTGCTTGAACGCACGCCCGACGGCACCCAGCGCGCATTGCTGCTGATCAGCGAGACGCGCGACCACGGAAGCGTCTTCCGAAAGAGTTGGGATGAAGTGGTACGCGCGCTGGGAAACAAGAATACCGTCGTGACAACGCTGGCGTTTTCTCCTTCGCTTTCCAACATCCTCGACACGGGACGCGGAAAAAACAAAGACGAGATGAAGGCAGCGCCGGACCTGCTGGCGCCGTTCAAGATGGGAGCGGCGGCGCTGAAGAAAAATACGCCTCGCACTTTGGCGGCGATGACTGGCGGCGAGTACGAGCCTTTTTCGTCAGAGAGAACCTTCGAAACGCGGATGACGGCGTTTACGAACCACCTGGAAAGCCGTTATCAATTAAGCATTCAGCCGAAGAACCCTCACCCCGGATTGCATCAGATTCGAGTACGGCTGAAGGATGCATCGAACGATATAGTCCTGGCTCGAAGCAGCTATTGGGCAGAGGGGTCGAAGTAATCAGAGCGAAGAAGAGTCGTCGCCGCATCGAGAACTCCGCGGCTTTTGGCAACGAGTGCGGAAAGCATGAAGGGCTTCGGCAAGAACCATAGCCAGGATCCAGCACGCCGTAATGAACCATAGGATTGTTGGTGTATACGAAAATATAAAGAACTCTCAGATCCGGACAGACCTTCAAGATCTGCTCAGCCAACCTGGCAGCCATTCATACGCGGGATTACTACATCGGTCACCAGCAGCGGATGTCTTCACGATTGGCCTTGAAATGCACATCATCGGGACACAATCAAGTGACTTCCGAGTTTCCGAGCAAATCGGCTGCCAACTTTTTGTGGCGTTGCTCTTGCCAATCCGCCGGGATTTGCCTAGCATCCATCTTGGAAGCCGGCCTGCCGGGTTCGTGATGGCGGGTCACCGATATTTGAACCAATGCAGAATGAACGGGAGCTCGACTCGAACTAGGATCCGGTGTGCGACGCTGCGCCATGCGCAGATGCCTAAAGGGTCTCGGCGGGCACCCAACGTCTACCGACGGGTTCATTCTCGGCCCCGTCACACGGCTCAGTGGGTCGGCTTTTTTAAAAACAGCTCCTAGCTGCTAGCTTCTAGCCAAAAGCTTCAGGGCTGATGGTTGCCATCCTGTTAGACTGATCGAGTAGCGATTCTTGCGCTCGACGCATCCAATTAGTCAGTGTTTCCCCAACTTTTTCATATCGGAAAGTTCTTCCTGCCTACGTACGGATTTCTTGTATCCATGGGCGTCTTGATTGGCCTGTGGATCAGCGTGCGCAACGCGGAACGGCTTGGCTATGACGGCGACAAGGCGTGGAACCTGGGAATTCTGGTCGTTTTGTGCGGGATCATCGGCGCCAAGGTGCTCTATATCATCAACGACTGGAGCACGTACAAAGCGAATCCGCGCGAGATCTTCAGCATCAACACGCTCCAGGCCGGCGGAGTTTTTTCAGGAGGCTTGTTGGCCGCGTTCATCGCGGCGGCGTGGTTCGTCCGCAGATATCACATGCCCGCGCTTGGAACCTGCGACGCCTTCGCTCCCGGCCTCGCGCTTGGCCATGCGATCGGTCGCCTGGGATGCTTCGCAGCGGGATGCTGCTACGGCAAGCCAACTCACCACATCTGGGGAGTGACCTTCACCAATCCTCTGGCCAATACCATCACCGGAACACCGCTCGGCATCCCTCTGGAGCCGACACAACTGTTCGAATGCGCGGTGGAACTGGCGAATTTCTTTTTTTTAATGTGGCTCTTAAAGCATAGAAAATTCGATGGCCAGGTCTTCGGGGCGTTCCTGTTCATCTATGGAATCGCTCGATTCTTCCTGGAATATCTGCGCGACGATCCGGGACGCGGCTCGGTGTTCGGCGGAGCGATGAGCGGGACGCAGCTGATCGCGATCGGCCTGGTGCTTGCGGGCGGATTTATCTGGTGGCTACGGCCCGCTTCAAAGGCGCTCGCACCCAGACCGGTCAGGGCAAGCCGCTAGGCGGAAAACAACTTTCTTATCGCGGCTGGAGCACTGCGTATTTCGTGACCGTATACCCCAACACCCCTCCCAGGAATACATCTGAAGGAAAGTGGGCCAGCGTGGATACTCGCGATAGGCTAATTACAGCGGCAAACGAATACGAAAGCCATGGAACCCACCAATGGTTGCGGTAACGGCTGGCGATTACGGTTGCAACTGAGAAAACCCCGGCGGCGTGCCCAGAAGGAAACGCGCTGCCTTTGAATGGCGACTTCCCGCCGGCAAAGAATGTGTCTGTAAAATTTCCCGTCGGTGCAACGTCAATAGGACGCTTTCGGCGGGTGATCGCCTTTGCCGCCAAATCAACTATTGCGGAATCCGCATAGGCCTCGCCCGCCAGCAATGCTGTGCTGACCTGGTATTGATCACGCCTCGCGTATCCGGCGACCATCAGGCACGCCGGAACGGCGATAACTTCCCCGGTCGTAATGTACGAGTTAAAGACATCGTTGATGTCATCCAGGTTTCGCGCATGTGTGCGGAAATAAGGCATCGCATGGGGATCCCCCTCGATCAGACCAGCGGTGCCGCCCGCGATCGCCAAAGTTGGCAGCCAGTACCTTCCTTTGCCCAACTGTATTGGAAAAGTCCATATGGCTTTCTGATCGTGCAGGAAATCTTTCGGCAACGACCGCAAGGTCACCTGGCGCTGGCCCGCCGGATTATCGCCGTGCTTGACCTGCGAAGGACTATCCGGCAGACCCTGATCACTTATGTGAAGCTGCGCAGATGCGAAACCTGAAAATCCAAAGACGCCGGCGACAAGGGCCAAAGCGAGGATGAAGCGTGCGTGGATCGGGCTCATAAGGTCTTTTTTGGATGCAGATTTCATTGGCGGGGTAGCGCTGGTCTGGCAGTTTCTTGACGATGGCCCTGGCGGATGGCGTGCCTCGTCGTTCGAAATCAGCAATGCAACTGTTGGTATCCTGTTCCTGGAATGTCCAGGGACATAGCAGTGATGGCAGTTGCGCCCGAAGGGGTAGGGCAGAGGCTCGATCACTATCTCACGGGCCAACTCGGCTTAAGCCGGGCACGCGTCCAGCAACTCATTTCGGAAGAAAAGATTCTGGTTGACGACACGCAGTCAAAGTCCTCCCAGAAGCTCCGTGGCGGGGAACGGATTTCGATCCTCGGGTCCGCTGAGCGTCCGCCCCTGCGCGCGATTGCAGAAGAAATTCCGCTGGATATCCGCTATGAAGACGACGATCTGGCAATCGTCAACAAAGCTGCTGGAATGATGGTGCATGCGGGCGCTGGCGCGACCGATGATGCGCGCAATCGCGGCACACTGGTGAATGCGTTGCTGCACCACTTTGCAAGCTTGTCGGGCGTTGGAGGCGAGATGCGCCCGGGGATCGTCCACCGGCTCGACAAAGAAACCAGCGGGCTCATCGTCGTTGCAAAGAATGACGATGCCCACCGCAAGTTGGCAGCGCAATTTGCCGATCGGAAGGTGAAAAAGAAGTACGTTGCCCTCGTTCATGGGTGGGTCAAGAAAGATTCGGGCACGATCTCGAGCAGCATCAGCCGGGACCGCGTGCGCCGCATCCGCATGACCACGCGGCAATCTGGCGGCCGCGAGGCGGTCTCTCACTACCAGGTTTTGCGGCGGCTTGACACTCCATTCGGTAAGTTCACTTTGGTGGAAGTAAAGATTGATACTGGGCGTACTCACCAGATCCGCGTTCACATGGCATCCGTTGGACACCCCATCGTAGGAGACACACTGTATGGAGCGCCACGGGAGATGCGAGTGGCTCGCGGCAAGCAGCCGGCAGGCGCGCTTTCACTTGCCCGCAACTTTCTACATGCTGCGGAACTGGAGCTGATGCATCCGCGGAGTGGGGAAGGAATCTCGTTCAAGGCGGTGTTGCCCGAAGAACTTCAGTCTTTTCTCGCTCGCCTGGAAGCGGGCATTGCGAGCAACATTTCTGCGAAAGAACTTTGAGGTTCCGCTGGAACTGGTCGCTTTCGGCTATAGTTTAGGCGCCCAGCTATAATATTGTTGTAGATGGATACCTTCGGTACAAGGCTTCTTCTGTATGCTGCGGTTCTCGGGACGGCAACTCTTGCCGTCACCGCAGCGGCGCAATCGGCTCTAGGCACCTCCGCGATTGCAGCAGTTGCATCCGCGCAACAGCAAGCGGCAGCTCCAAACAACGCGGGCACCGAACCGCAGCAACAAGCTGCTGATCCCAATGCGCCCGCCGACGCCTCGGTCCCGATCATTCGCGTGCCAACTAACGAAGTGAACGTTGTCTTCACGGTTACGGACAAGCATGGACGCCGCATCACCGACCTGAAGCAGGGCGATTTCACGATTTCGGATGACAATAAACCTCCGCAGGAAATTCGCAGCTTCCACGCCGAGACGAATCTGCCACTGGAAGTCGGCCTGTTAATTGACGCCAGCAACTCGGTCCGCGACCGCTTCAAGTTCGAGCAGGAGTCGGCGATTGAGTTTCTGAATCAGACCATTCATCCGCGATACGACCAGGCCTTCGTGGTCGGATTTGACGTCACGCCCGAAGTCACGCAGGACTTCACGGACGACACAGAGAAGCTGGCCCGTGGCGTACATGACTTGCGACCCGGCGGCGGCACTGCGCTGTACGACGCGGTTTACTATGCCTGCCGCGAGAAATTGCTGAAGGCCAAGAAGGGCACGCCAGTGCGCCGCGCCATCATTTTGCTGACGGACGGCGACGACAACCAGAGCCACGTCACGCGCGAGGAAGCCATCGAAATGGCCCAACGTGCCGAAGCGATTATCTATACGATCAGCACAAACGTGAGCGGCACGAAGGGTCCGGGCGATAAGGTTCTTGAGCGCATCGCTGACGCAACCGGCGGCCGCGCGTTCTTTCCCTTCCAGATTCGCGATGTCTCCAACGCCTTCGCCGAAATCCAGGACGAACTCCGCAGCCAGTACGCCGTTTCTTACAAGCCAGCCGATCTGAGAGCCGACGGCCACTACCGTACCATTGAAATCATCCCTAACGACCGCAAGAATTTCCGCGTGCGTTCGCGCCGAGGATGGTACGCTCCCGCGCCCGTCGCGCAGTAGAATTCAACTGGGGGGAACGCAAATATTCAGGAAGTAAACCTTCGTTTTCCCTTCTGTATTCGCACCTGCGCTCAATGGTTTATGCTTTCGCGCCGGACTGCACATATGCCCGGATACTCAGGAACTGCACTTCCCAAGAAACTCGGCATTAAAGATGGTTTTCGCGTGTATTTTGTGGAAGCGCCACAGGAAGTTATTGCTCAGCTGAAACCGCCGCTTGCTCGCTGCAAAATTGAGAGGGATGGCAAAGTGCCGATCGATTGGCGATGGTGTTCGCCAAATCTGGCGCGGCGCTGACTAAGGACTTCAATCGCATCGCAAAAACGCTTGCCCCTGCGGGAATGCTTTGGGTGAGCTGGCCGAAGAAAAGATCGGGCGTTAAAACCGATCTGGATGAAAATGTCGTCCGCGGGATCGGGCTGGCAGCAGGACTCGTAGATGTGAAGGTATGCGCAGTCACCGAAGTCTGGTCTGGGCTAAAATTTGTGCGGCGCGTGAAAGACCGTTAGACACGCCGCGAGGAAAATCACGATGGTTCGAGTTGGGCTTATTGGATTCGGCTTGGCGGGGCAGGCATTTCATGCTCCGATCATTCGTGGCGTGCCGGGGATGGAGTTGGCGTGCATTCTCGAGCGCCGTACGGACAACGCGAAGCAGAGGTATCCAGAGGTGCGAATCGCGCGCACGCTCGACGAGATGCTCGCCGACAAAACAATCGGCCTGATCGCCGTTGCCACGCCGAACGATTCGCATTTCTCTTACACAGAGGCTTGTCTCGAAGCCGATCGCGACGTGGTGGTCGACAAGCCGTTGACACCGACGATGAGGCAGGCCGAGGAACTCGTCAGCCTCGCTGAAAAACGCGGGCGGCTGATGACTGTCTATCAGGACCGCCGTTGGGATGGCGCATTTCTCACGGTGAAGAAATTAGTGAAGTCGGGCGCACTGGGAACGGTCGCCGAGTATGAAGCTCGCTTCGACCGTTTTCGGCTGGATGCCAAGCCCGGCGCGTGGCGTGAAGTCGCGGACTTTCCTGCAGCCGGAGTTCTGTGGGACCTCGGCCCGCATCTGATTGACGGGGCGCTGGTGCTCTTTGGCGAGCCGGAGACAATTTCGGCTTCCGCTCTTATGCAGAGAGCTTCGTCGCAAGTTGACGATGCCTTCGACGTGATCATGCAGTATCCGCGGCTGCGGGTGACGTTGCGGGCGCGAATCATCGCCTATGCGCCGAGCCATCACCTGCTCGTTCACGGGACCCAGGGATCGTTCGTGAAGTACGGCATGGATCCGCAGGAAGAAATCCTGCGCAGCGAGCACTGCCCGGATGGGCTTGACTGGGGCAAGAACTGGGGGCTTGAGCCGAAAGAAAAATGGGGAACGCTCACTCGCGTCGGCGAGGATCCGCAAAAAGTTGAAACTGAACGCGGCGATTATCGCGGCTTCTATGCCAATGTGCGAGATGCCGTCGAGAAGAAAGCTCCGCTCGATGTAACCCCGGAACAGTTTCTTCGGACGCAGCGGACGCTGTTGCTTGCGCACAAGAGCAGCCGTGAACAGCGGGTTGTTCGATGGGATGAATCGGTGGAATGAGTCAAGAAATCCGCTTTACTTACGGCGGACTTTTTTCTACCACACCTCGCGGCGTTTGTCTTCCGGCCGCACAATCGGAGCATCGGCTTTGCAACTGAGCGCTTTCTGAAATTCCGCAGGTTTGAGAGCGGCCCGATCACACGGTAGTTCGATGCCGGATGCGGGTCTGATGTCTGCAGCCGATGTCTCCAGATTAGACATGCTGAAAAGTTTCGGAGAGCGTGCGGAAATACTGAATCGTGACTGAACTGACGTCGGAAGTTCCGCAGAAAGCGCTTGCCATTCCCAGCGTCGCGAGGAAACTGCTGTCAGCTGGCAGCGTCACTGGCGCCGGCGAACAGTAGGTTCCTCAACGGCTAAAGCCGTTTCCGACGACAAAGCTTTGGGTGCAAGGAGTTTGAGTCGAGCGTCTATCCGCCAGCTTTGAGTTCCTGCAATACCTGCTTGGCGATTTCTTTCAGCGTCTCGAAAACACCGACGCCCTGGAAGGCAACAGCTTCGACGATTGGTTCGTTCTTCTTGCGAAGTTCGGTCGCAAGCATATCGACCGGAAGAATATTCGGCAGGTCGCGCTTGTTGAGCTGCAGAACGTAGGGAATTTTCTTGAAATCGTAGCCGTGCTCTTTCAGATTCGACATCAGGTTTTCGAGCGCTTCGACGTTGGCGTCCATGCGCTGTTCCTGGGAGTCGGCGACGAAAACGATGCCATCCACGCCACGCAGAATCAGCTTGCGGCTGGCGTCGTAGAAAACCTGGCCGGGCACGGTGTAGAGGTGTATGCGGGTCTTAAAACCGCGCACCGAGCCGAGATCGAGGGGCAGAAAGTCAAAGAACAAGGTCCGCTCGGTTTCAGTCGCGAGCGAGATCATTTTGCCCTTCTGCTGGTCCGCAGTCTTCTGATAGATCACCTGCAAGTTCGTGGTCTTGCCGCCGAGTCCGGCGCCGTAATACACGATCTTACAGTTGATTTCCCGGGCTGCGAAGTTGATGAAACTCAAAGGCTTTCCTCAAATGCAGGCATCCCCCTTTGGGGCTGCCCGCGCACACTTGTTGGCTCTTATGGAGGCTCGCGGTCTTTATATCACACGGCGGGTACGAGGCGCAGGTTACTCAGGTGACCCCCGGCCATTTTGGGGTGTTGAGTTCAGGCGTTGGATCGAGTCGGGCTTCCGCCGTCCGGCTTCCGGATCAAGTACTTATCTTTCCGAACCGCTTTCGTTGAGGAAACTGCTTGTTCGCCGACGGTGCGAAGCTGTCGGCAAACAGCAGGTTTCTCGCTCCGCTCGAAATGACAAACTTGGGAACGCTAGAGTTGACGAAAACGGCACGGCCCTAATGCGCGGACGGAATCGAGTAGTAGCCGGCCTTGGAGTAAATATCTAACCCAGGCTTATCCACCTGTACTTCTATGCTGCGGTAGGCCGAGTTGCTGGCGACGGCCTTCGGGCTGTATCCGAGCGTGTACTGATTGCGGGCCTCGCTGGTGATGAGCGAGTACGCGTCTTCGATACCGTTGCGGGAAAGCTCGGGATTGTCCTCTCCGCCGCCGGTCGCGTTTACATACTTCGGCAGGATATTGCTATATCCTTGCCCCGGCAAATGCAGCTTGCCGACTTGGCGGAACCCTGGGAGCGCGCCGCTGTCTACGACCACCGCCCTGACTTGGATACCGTACGTTTCGAGCAACTTGAGGACATCTTTATAGCTGGCCTGGCTGCCCCGTTCCCTGCCGTCGCTGATCACCAGAATGATCCTGCGTCGCGTGCGGTCGCGCTTGTTGAGGTCGAGGGCGGCGCGCAGGATGGCATCGTTCAACACATGCGCTTCCTTTGGAGGCGTATTCACAGGCGCTACCTGTGGTCCACCGACAGGATATCCATTGACCGTAGGGCCAGAAGCGAGCGGCCCACTGAGCATTGGCGGCCCATTCTCGTGGCCGCGAACAGTCTTCATCTGGTTCAGTTGAGCGGTAAGCCGTTCAGTCTTGCCGCTAAAATCGGACACTTGGCTGACCGCGCTGCTGTAGGTGTAGAGAGCAAATTCGTCATACGGGCTGAATGCGCCGACCAGCGCGGAATACGTCTGATTCACTTTCTGGACAGCGATGTCGGGCATCCCGAGATCGAGCACGATCGCTACCGAGAGCTGGAAGGGATCGCTGGTGAAATATGTCAGCTTCTGCGGCTTACCGTTTTCCAGGACAGTAAAGTCTTTGTAGAGCAGGCCATCCACGCGCCGGCCGGCTCTGTCTTTCACCAGGACAGGAATCTGTACGAAGTTGACCGGAACTGAAATCTTGTAGAGATCTTGGCTTGGATCGATCTGGTTTCTCGGTTCCCGTCCTTGAGAAGAAGTCGTGGGCAGAGTTCCCGGGGGAACGGTCTCGACCGGCGGCATGGGAGGCGGAGCGGGCTTGGCCTGGTCCGCGGTCTGAGGTGTGGTGCCGGAGGAAGAACTTGCGTCTGGGGCTGGTTCCTGAGACGGTGGAAGCGGGGCTGGCTTGGGAGTCGGAGGTTGGACGGTCGAAGGGGCGTCAGGAATGTCTTGGGAGCCCTGCGCACTCGGCGGTGGCTGTTGGGCTTGGGTTCCCGACTGCGCCTGGACTGCCGGGACGGCTAAAACTATCGCCAAGGCGAGAATTGCCAGATTGCCGCACCCAAAACCGCCCTTTTTGGCTCTTCGTACCAGCGTCATGGCACCCTCGTCTCCGAAAAATGCACTTCTGCCTACCGTTGGGATGCCAATGCACCCCAATTTGGTGCATCTAAAGCTACAGGATTAGACTAACAAAGATTTCATCTGAGAGTCCCCCATGCTTACCCGCACCAGTTTGGTTCGCCGGCTTCTTCCTTTGATTCTGTCAGTACTTGCAGCCGTCCCATGCGGGATGGGCCAGTCGGCGCAGCAACCGGCCCAGAACCAGCCGGCAGGATCGGACGAGAAGCCCCCCGATCAGAAGTCCGATGAGTCGCAGAAGCCCACAGAGACGCTGAAGGTCAATGTTAATGTGGTCCAGCTTTTCTTCAACGTCAAAGACAAGCATGGCGCCCTCATCCCGAACCTGACGAAAGCGGATTTTGACATCGCCGAAGACGGGACTCCTCAAAGCATCAAGTATTTCACCGCCGAATCAAACCTGCCGCTCACCATCGGCATGATGATCGACTCTAGCGGAAGCCAGCGCAACGTCATCGAGATGGAAAAAGAAGTCGGGGGCGCGTTCCTACGGCAGATTCTGAGCGATAAAGACGAGGCCTTCGTCATCAGCTTCGATATCACGGTAGATCTTTTACAGGATTTCACTCGCGACCCTCACCGCTTGCAAGCCGCCCTCAACAAAGCCAAGGTCAACGTCGACTACACGAGCGGTGGAATCCCGGGCATGGGCGGCGGACCGGTTCCGCAGCGGGGGAATTCGCCCGGTACCTTGCTTTACGACGCCGTATATCTCTCCGCACACGACATGCTGGCCAAAGAAGTTGGGCGGAAAGCGATGGTGCTCCTGACGGACGGCCAGGACGAAGGCAGCCGCCTCAAGATTCAGGATGCAATCGAAGCCGCGCAGAAAGCTGACGCGATCGTCTACGTCCTGCTCTGCGCCGACCGCGGATTCTATGGCGGCTTCGGTTATTCCGGTGAATCGGATATGCGCAGGCTGACGGAACAAACCGGCGGGCGCGTCATTAACGTCGGCAACAAGTTCGACAAGCTCCGCGAGGCCTTTGACCAGATTGCGGCCGAACTCCGCAGCCAGTACAACATTGGCTACACACCCACCAATACCAGGCTCGACGGCAGCTACCGCAAGCTCGAAATCAAGAACAAGCAGAACTATAAGATTCAGTCTCGCGCGGGGTACTACGCCGGCCGAGCACAGGATTAGTTCTCAGGGGCTAAAGCCCTTGTCCTTTTTTGGCTCCGAGCGGCGCGGCTGAAGCCATGCCCTTCCCAAAACGATGAGCTGCACAAATGACTTATGAGACATCTTCTCCTAGTTCTGCCAGGTTACATTTACCGATCCTGTCCCACTTGCAGGCACGGTGTATTGATGGTTGGCTCCGTTTTCCCAGGTGACCGTGCCATTGGAGGCGATCTTGATGAACTTAAACTGGATCGCCGCGCCCGCCGGCATCGAGGTATTCAGGAACCAGTTGGGATAATTAGGATCGAGCATCGGGCCGATGGCAGTGTCGAACGTTGTGCCCCAGTTGCCCAGTTCGACAGTGCTCCCGGTCAGGAAGATGTAGTCGCCGGGGCTCGTCGGCGTCGCGTTGTTTACCGTGAATGTGACCGGAATCAGCTTTGCGGCCAGCACCGTAAATTGAATGGTGTTCGCTGATGTACCTCCGCTGTTTTTCAACTGCACCTGATAGACGCCGTTAGTCACACCTGGAACGGTGAATGTCGCTGACGAATCGGACCATGAATTGATCGTCGCAGAGGTTGTGCCGAATAGCACGGCGCCCGTGGTGGTTCCGAATCCCTTTCCTGCGATCGTAACTTTCATTCCGGGCTGCCCGATGGTTGGGCCGACAGAGCCTGCTTCAGGCGCAGTCGGTGTGCCCGTGGATTGCCAGACCGCGACCGTGTGCGCGGGCAGCGTGAAATTATTCGCTGGATTGTTGCCACCGCTTCCCGTCGTTACGGTAAGGCTCGCTCCACCTAGCAGGCCACCCAGATAATCGCTGTGCGTTCCCGCAGGCAAAGCGGTGTTCAGGCTGGATATCGCATAGCTCGTGGTGTCATTTTTATTGATTGCGACCAAAACTACATCATTAAAGAACTGGCGCTCGTAGATGTAAACGTCGCTGTTGATCCAGCGCTGCTGGTATGTGCCGTAGGCAAGCGCGTCGTTGCTGCTCTGGCGCAATCCGGCCAGCTTGCTGATGAGTTGATAGGCGGTGGTCGTCGTGCTGAACGAACTCATCCATACGCGGCAATAAGGATCTCCTCCGCCACTGGTGTCGTTGTGCAGGTATTGCTCATCTCCATAAAGGATAACCGGGATGCCACGCGCGGTCAGCAGAAACGCCATCGCTTCGTGCAGGCGATTGTTGTTGTTGTTCAGAGTGAGCAGACGCGACTCGTCGTGGCTGTCGAAGAACGTGACGAGATCGTTGTTCCATGTGAAGTTGGAGTTTTCAGCGGAGATATTGCCGTCGAGTTCCGAAAAATTGTTGTTGCTCCCGAATACATCCCGCACACCCTGGTTCACCCCAAAATCGAGTTCATTGATTCCTGTTTTGTTGGCGAACTTGTAGGCGTCGTGATACATCGGGTCACCGGGATTGTTGTTGTACCACTCACCATACAAAAAGCTCGGCGCCTGGTTGAAGACCGAGTTTGCGAAGGAATACTCCCATCCCCAGGTGACATGCTTGATGGCGTCGAGGCGGAAGCCGTCCGCGCCGTGCGTCTGGAACTGATGGACCGCAGTCTTCAGATAGCTATCGATCGTTGAGTTTTCCTGATTCAGGTCTTCGAGGCTTTCAAGCGTGTAGTACTGCAACTGATAGCGATCGTTGAAATCGCCGATCGCCGGATTGTGATGAAAATATCCGTTTGGATCGTTGCTGTCGGAAGCCATGAAGGCGCCATTGTTGTACAGAGCACCGAACTCTCCGCCACCCTGATAGTTCGAATGATTATTGGCCCAGTCCACGATCACCTTGATCCCGTTCGAGTGAGCCACACTGGTGAGATTGTCGAAGGCGGTCCATGAGTTGGAGGTGTCGCCGAAGTGTTCTTCGACGCGCATGAAGTCGCGGGCGTCATATCCGTGATAGGGAGCGCCGATCGGCGTACCGCTGTTCAGGTTCGCATTCTCATTGTCCACTGTGGGCGAGATCCAGATCGCCGTGACCCCCATGCCTTTCAGGTAAGCCATTTTCGCCTGGATGCCGGCGAGATCGCCGCCCCAGTACGCCTGCCAGTTGGTCATTGTGGAATCGAACAATCCAGCACTTTGCGACGGATTGTCGTTGGCGGCGCTCCCGTTGAAGAAACGGTCAGTCACGATTTGATAGATAACTTGTTTCTTGAAGTCTTGCGCAAAGCAGAGGCTGGCTA
>DATAUY010000279.1:0-13253 GCA_036268025.1 Candidatus Sulfotelmatobacter sp.
CGGATACGATCTCGTCCGCGCCTACTGGCAGAAGCAGCACTCTGGCGCAGACTTCGAGCAATTCTGGCGCAAGTCTCTGCACGATGGCTGGATCGAAGGCACAACATTCGTACCGAAGCTAGCCAGCGCAAGAACGCCGCCTGTCACATCAGTAGAAAGCTCCAACGCCATCGAGCTCAACATCCGCCGCGACCCCACCATCTGGGGCGGAGAATTTTCCAACAACGGCTGGCTCCAGGAACTCCCCAAGCCGATGTCGAAGCTCACCTGGGACAACGCGATCCAGGTCGGCCCCAGGATGGCCGAGCGTCTGCAACTCGCCTCCTACGACGTGGTCGAACTCGACCTGAATGGCAAGAAGGTCGAGGGCGCGATCTGGATTCAGGCCGGACATCCGGACAACTCAATCACCATAACTCTCGGCTACGGACGCGAGCGTGCCGGCCGCGTCGGCACCGCGCAAGGCTTTAACGCCTATAAGCTGCGTACCAGCGACGCGCCCTGGATCGCCTCGGGAGTCAAGATCCGCAAGACCGGCGCAACCTACAACCTGGCATCCACGCAGGGCATGCAGTCAATGGATACGCCCGACGGCGGCCATCGTCCTCTCGTCCGCGAGACGAGCCTTGAGGAGTACCACAAAGATCCCGACTTCGCCAAAGAAGAGCAGCCGCCGCCAGGTCTCAGCCTCTACAAGCCCTACAACTATGCGGAAGAGACTTACGCCTGGGGCATGGCGATCGACCTCAACCGCTGCGTCGGATGCAATAACTGCGTTCTCGCCTGCCAGTCGGAAAATAACATCGCCGTGGTAGGCAAGGAGCAGACTGCGCTCGGCCGCCACATGCACTGGATTCGTATCGACGCCTACTATCAGGGCGACCGCGACAACCCCAAAGCATTTTTCCAGCCCGTGCCCTGCATGCAGTGCGAGGACGCGCCCTGCGAACTGGTTTGTCCCGTCGGTGCGACCAACCATTCCACCGAGGGCTTGAACGACATGATTTACAACCGCTGTGTGGGCACGCGCTACTGTTCCAACAATTGCCCATACAAAGTGCGCCGCTTCAACTTCCTCCTCTTTCAGGACTGGACCACCCCGCAATACAAGATGATGCGGAATCCCGACGTCAGCGTGCGCAGTCGCGGCGTCATGGAAAAATGTACGTACTGCATCCAGCGAATCAACGAGCGCCGCATCGACACTGAAACTGCGTCGGTCCGCGAAGGCAAAGACATTCGCATCGGCGAAGAACTCCAGACGGCGTGTCAGCAATCGTGCCCGGCGGAAGCAATCGTTTTCGGAAACATCAACGATCCGAACAGCAAAGTTTCGAAGTTGAAGGCACAATCGCGCAATTACAGCCTTCTCGGCGAGTTGGGAACGCGCCCCCGCACCACGTACCTGGCGGAAGTCCGCAACCCCAACCCTGAACTGGAAGGTTGAGGATTCGTATCAGGGCACGACTTTAGTCGTGCCGAGAGAATGGTTTTGTGGAAGAGCGGCGCTTTAGCGCCGCGTTAACGACGTTTTTGAATCGGGGCTTTAGCCCCCGCGAACCGCATGCCTGAGCAATACAAATCGGCCACCGAACTCGATCGCGCCCCGGTCATCGAACCCGGCCACACCTTCGGTTCGGTCACCGACAAGATCAGTTCCATCGTGCTGACCCGTCCGGCCTCCAACGGATGGTTCATCGGCTTCGGCCTCTGCTTCATGCTGACGATGATGCTGCTCTATGCCATCGGATACCTCTTCCTGAAAGGTATCGGCATCTGGGGCGTGACCATCCCCATCGGGTGGGGATTCGCCATCGTCAACTTCGTGTGGTGGATCGGTATCGGTCACGCCGGCACCCTGATCTCGGCCATCCTCCTCTTGCTGCGCCAGCAGTGGCGCAACTCGATCAACCGCTTCGCGGAAGCGATGACGCTGTTTGCTGTAGCCTGCGCCGGCATCTTCCCCCTGTTGCACGTTGGCCGTCCCTGGCTGGCTTACTGGCTGTTTCCTTATCCCAGCACCATGCGGGTCTGGCCTCAGTTCCGCAGTCCGCTCATGTGGGACGTTTTCGCCGTCTCCACCTATGGCACCATCTCCTTGTTGTTCTGGTTCATGGGCCTGATCCCGGATTTCGGCACCCTGCGTGACCGCTCCACCAAGAAATGGGTCCGCGTCATCTACGGCACGCTGGCCATGGGTTGGCGCGGATCGGCGCGCCACTGGCATCGCTACGAAACCGCCTATCTCTTGCTTGCCGGACTGGCAACACCCCTGGTGCTCTCGGTCCACACCGTAGTCAGCTTCGACTTCGCAATCGGCATCGTCCCCGGATGGCATACCACCATCTTTCCGCCCTACTTTGTTGCAGGTGCGATCTACTCCGGCTTTGCCATGGTGCTCATGCTCGCCATTCCCATCCGCAAGGTCTACGGGCTGGAAGATTTCATCACCGAGCGGCATTTACAGAACTCAGCCAAGGTCATGCTCGCGACGGGCTTGATTGTCGCCTACGGATACGGCGTCGAGGCTTTCATGAGTTGGTATAGCGGCGACCGCTACGATGCCTTCACGCTTTGGAACCGCGTGCATGGACCCTACGCCTTCTGGTATCTGTCGCTGTTGAGCTGCAACATTTTTATTCCTCAGTTGTTGTGGATTCGCAAGCTTCGCACCAGCCCCCTGGCGCTGTTCTTCATCTCAGGGGTGATTCTCGTCGGCATGTGGCTTGAGCGCTTCATCATCGTCGTGGTCAGTCTGCATCGCGACTTCCTGAATTCCTCCTGGGGCATGTATTACCCCACGCGTTGGGATTACATGACCTTCGTGGGGACCCTTGGGATGTTCCTCATGCTGATGTTCCTCTTCCTGCGCCTGCTGCCGATGATCTCGATCTTCGAAATCCGCACCCTGCTCCCCGAAGCCGAGGTGAAGGAATGAGGATCAAGCAGCTTGCTTTGGCTTTTGGGTGGCGCAGCGCTTTCAGCGCTGCGATATGGCCGGCCTTTTCTGTTGCGGCTTTAGCCGCTGGGCGTCGCAAGGCTTCGATCGCGAGGCGCGGAATATGAAGCGCGATCCCATCTACGGCATCATGGCGGAATTCGATTCGCCCACGGCGCTGGTGGAGGCCGCCCGCAAGACCTATCAGGCCGGCTATCAAAAGATCGACGCCTACAGCCCGTTCCCCATCGAAGGTCTCGCCGAGGAAATCGGCTTCCATCATGACGAGGTTCCCTTGGTGGTTCTGATCGGCGCTATTATCGGCGGACTGACCGGATATCTCATGCAGTATTGGATTTCCGCCGTCGACTATCCGCTCAACATCGGCGGCCGGCCCTATCACTCGTGGCCCTCGTTCATTGTCATTACTTTTGAGATGACAATCCTTTTTGGCGGCATCTCTGCGCTGTTCGGCATGTTGGCCCTGAATGGTCTGCCCATGCCGTATCATCCAGTCTTTAATGTCCCGCGCTTCTCGTCTGCCTCCAAAGACCGCTTCTTTCTAATCGTCTTTTCATCGGACAAGAACTACGATCCCGCGGAGACGCGCCGCTTCCTCGAAGCCCTCGCTCCCCGCTCGATCTCGGAGGTGCCCAGCTAAATGCCGCGCCTCCAGCAATCCGTCGCGCTTCGTGGGTATCGACCCGAGCGGAATCATCCAGAGTCTTGTCATCCTGAGCGGAGCCGCTTTTCAGGCGAAGCGAAGGATCTCAGTCTTATCGACACTCGCCGCAGTGCAGGCATCGCCGCTCTGCTCGTGATCATCGCCCTAACCTCCGCCTGCCGCCTCGATATGCATGTGCAACCCCGCGAGAACCCACTCTCGCGCAGCGACTTCTATTCCGACCGGCGCTCTGCCCGTCCAGTCGTCGAAGGCACCGTTGCCCGCGGACAGTTGCACGAAGACACCTATTTCTATACCGGCAGAATTGGCAGTAACCCAGGCGACGTGATGCCCTTTCCCGTCACCAAAGAGGTTCTCGATCGTGGCCGCGAACGTTTCGACATCTATTGCGCCCCTTGTCACTCACGCGTGGGCGACGGGCAGGGCTTTGTGCCTTCGCGCGGATTCTCGCGCCAGCCGCCCTCTTATCACATTCCTCGCTTGCAGAAGGCGCCGCTGGGATACTTCTTCGACGTGATAACCAACGGTTTCGGCATCATGCCCGATTACGCATCCCAAATTCCGCCGGAAGATCGCTGGAAGATCGTGGCTTACGTTCGCGCCCTCCAGTTGAGCCAGAACGCGACCATGGCCGACGTTCCTCAGGGGCAGAAAGTTCCCTCCGAGCCGCCGCACTTCCGCGAGCCGGGCTCAGGAGCGACACTACCGATTCTGGCCTCTCCGGGCGTTCCGCCTGCCGAGGGAGCGAAGCCGAATCTGGAAAAATTCGACAGCAAGAAAATGGACAAGGCCGGTAGCAAGGACGAGCATAAATGACCGCGGAGTACGCAAAGCAACTCGATCTCACGCCTCCGCCAGTGCTGCGCACGATCGCTCAGCGGTCCCTGATCGTGGGCATTGTCTTCGGTATCGGAGCGGTCATTCTCGCGGTCACGCGCCCCGACGAGTTCTATCGCGGCTATCTGCTCGGTTTCCTGAGTTGGCTGGGCGTTTCACTCGGTTCCATGGCGATTATCATGATCCGCCACCTCACCGGCGGAGGATGGGGTGTCGTGATTCGCCGCATCCAGGGCGCCGCCATGCGCACCCTCCCGCTTCTAACGGTGCTTTTCATCCCCATCATCGTCGCCGTGGCGCAGCATCGCATTTATCCGTGGGTCATGCCGTCCACGTCGATTCAGGATGAACACATCCGCGAGCACCTGGCGAAAAACCCGTTCATCACCGACAGCTATCTTAATTTCAAGGGTTTTCTGATTCGCGCCATTATTTACTTCGCAATCTGGAACCTGATTTCCTTCCTGCTTTCGAAGTGGTCGAAGCAGGGCGATCATCCGCACGCTCCCGACAACACGCAAAAATTCAAGGCCGTCGCCGGTCCCGGCCTGATTCTCTACGCATTCACGATCTCGTTCGCGACCATCGACTGGGTAATGTCGCTCGACCCCAGCTGGATCTCGACTATGTTCGGCCTCATCATCCTCATCGGCCAGGTTCTTTCGGCCATGTGTTTCGCCGTAATCGTCGAGCGCATTCTCGTCAACTACAAGCCGATGTCCGACATGCTGACTCCGGACTTCGTCCATGACCACGGCAAGTGGATGCTCACCTTCATCATGGTCTGGGCGTATTTCAGCTTTTCGCAGTGGCTGATCATCTGGGCGGGGAACCTTCCCAGCGAAATCACGTTCTATCTGAAGCGCCTGAGCAATGGCTGGGGAGAAGTCGGCCTCTTCCTCGCACTCTTCCACTTTGTTGTGCCCTTCGCGGTCTTGCTGTCGCGGCCCTTCAAGCGCAATATCCGCAAGCTGGTCTGGGTCGCAATATGGCTGATCTTCATGCGTTACGTGGACCTGTTCTGGATCATCGAGCCGAACTTCTCGAAATCATTCACGCTCACCATCGCCGACATCGTGGTTCCGATTGCCATCGGCGGCTTCTGGCTGGCGTTCTTTTTCCGTAATCTCGTCTCGCTGCCCTTGCTGCCTGTCTACGATCCGACAGCTATTGAAGTGTTACAGCCGGAACCGCATCACGGAGGCACATAAGCTCATAGGCATCCAATGACCGATCCTACTCAACACGCGAAACACCCAGGTCACGGCGACTACGAGCGCCGCGACATCCGTGTCGCCGACGTTGTCTACTTCCTCGTCGGCCTCGCGCTCGCGTGTGTCGTCGCCTATGTGGTTGCGAAAGGCCTCTACTGGTATCTCGACAAGCATTTCGAAGCGGCGCAGACTCCGGTCAGTCCACTTGTCACCAATGCGCCGAAAGACACGCGTACCATTCCGCCGCAATACGACGGCAACTACGAAAAATATCTGAAGGAAGACTTCCCGGCGCCGCAACTGGAGATCGACGAACGCACCGAACTGAATGGCGAGCGCCTGCGCGAAGCCGACGCCCTGAGCACCTACGGATGGGTTGATCAGAAAGCCGGTACCGTCCGCATCCCGATCGATCGCGCAATGGAACTGCTGGCGCAGCGCGGTCTGCCAGTTCGCTCGCAAGAGGAAAAAACTGCGGCGCCTTTGGCCGAATCACCCCAGCGCCAGCCGGAAAAGAAAAAAGGAAAAAAGTGAATCAGTCACACCAAAACTCGCCGCAAAACAAGATCCATGTAGGGACAGCCGCCCCCGGCTGTCCGGTCGAGCAAAGCTCGACAGCCGCGGCCGGCAAGCGGAACCAATTCCGGCTTCTGTTCTCTCTGCTGTCCGTCTTCGCGCTCGCATGTTCCCCAGCCTTCGGCCAGGCCATGTCCAAAGGCATCATGTCTCCGCCAGCCAACGTGCGCCCGCCGTATCTCCAAAATGTCGGGATCGAACAGCACCTCGACGCGCAGGTCCCTGCTGACCTCGCTTTCACCGACGACACTGGCCGCTCCGTAAAACTCGGCGACTACTTCGGCAAGAAGCCATTGGTTCTCAACCTCGTCTACTACAACTGCACCATGCTTTGCGGAGAAGTCCTTTCCGGCCTCACCGGTGCCATGAAGATGATTAAGTTCGACGCCGGCAACGAGTACGACGTGATTACCGTCAGCTTCGATCCGAAAGAGACCCCGCAGATCGCCGCCGGGAAAAAGCAGGAATATCTTAAGCGCTACGGACGCCCCGGTGCCGCGAACGGCTGGCATTTTCTGACTGGATCGCCCGATTCGATCAACGCGCTGACCAAGGCCGTCGGCTTCCAGTATCAGTACGATCCCAAGCTCAACCAGTACGCCCACGCCACGGCAATAATGGTGCTGACTCCCGAGGGCCGTATCTCGCGTTACTTCTACGGCGTGGATTTTCCGCCGAAAGACCTCCGCATGGGACTGGTCGAGGCGTCGCAAGGCAAAATCGGCAACGCCGTAGATCAGGTCTTGCTGTACTGCTATCACTACGATCCCGCGACCGGAAAATACGGCGCAGTCGTAAGCAACATGCTGAAGATTGGCGCGGGACTGACCATCGTGCTGCTCGGCGGAATGCTCATCATTTTCTTCCGCCTGGAAAAAGCAGTGCAACGCCGTAGTTGGAACGAAACCAAACCAGACCACGCGGCGAGAATTTAGAAATAGTTTTGAAAGGGCGCGGCTTCGAGCCACGCCCTAAGTTAAGACAAAATCGATCGCGGCTTTAGCCGCTGCGGTGATCTCAGCGAAGGCGGGCCAAATAGAATTGGCGCAGGGCAGAAACGTAAAGCGGTTTCATAAAAATGTTCGATAAATTTCCATTCTGGCCGCAGCAGGCCTCCAGCACGGCGGGCAACGTAGACGCGCTCTTCGTCTTCCTGCTCATTGTGTCGGGGTTGATGACGCTGCTGATTTTCGTCGCCATCATTTACTTTGCCGCCCGCTATCGTCATCGCAAGGGAGTTCTGGCCGAGCAGATTGAAGGCTCTTTGCCGCTCGAGCTCACTTGGACAATCATCCCCTTCGGGGTCTTCCTGGTCATCTTTGTCTGGGGCGCAGTCGTCTTCTTCCATGGGCGCACGCCGCCTCGCGACGCAACCGAAGTTTATGTCGTCGCCAAGCAATGGATGTGGAAGCTCGAACACGCCGAGGGCCAGCGCGAGATCAACGAGCTTCATGTCCCCGTCGGCCGAGACATCAAGCTCATCATGACCTCGCAGGACGTCATCCACAGCTTCTTTGTGCCCGCGTTCCGTCTGAAACAGGACGTAATCCCAGGCCGCTACACGGTCGCTTGGTTTCGCGCCACCAGGCCCGGAACTTATCATCTGTTTTGCAGCCAATACTGCGGCACGCAGCACTCGGGAATGATCGGATCCATTGTCGTAATGGAGCCCGCCCAGTATGAGGCCTGGACGAGCGGCGCGCCAACCGGCCCTTTGTCGGCGAGCGGTGAAAAAATCTTCGCCGAACTCGGCTGCGTCACCTGTCATCGCAGCGATTCGCAGGGCCGTGGCCCGAACTTGCAAGGGCTCTTCGGCAAGCCGGTTCAACTTGAAGACGGGCGGACAGTGACCGCCGACGAAAACTACATTCGCGAATCGATTCTCGATCCCGGCGCGAAAATCGTCCGCGGATTCAAACCCGTCATGCCAACCTTCCAGGGATTGGTCAGCGAAGAACAGCTCAACGCGCTGGTCGCCTATGTGAAGTCCATGGCGAGCGCCCAGCCCGGGACCGTTGTGGCTGGCGCGCCGGGCGCAGCATCTCCGGGCGCAGAAACTAAGGTGCAATGAGTATGGCTACGGCAACAATTCAACCCGTCGAGCGCGAGAATTACCTTAACAAGCACTACGGCATCGGTTCGTGGCTTTTCACCACCGACCACAAGCGCATCGCGTTGCTTTACCTCATCTCGATTACATTTTTCTTTTTTATCGGCGGCTTCTTCGCGCTGCTCATCCGTCTCGAACTGCTTACGCCCGCAGGAGACCTCGTCCAGGCCGACACGTACAACAAGCTCTTCACCATGCACGGCCAGATCATGGTCTTCTTCTTCCTGATTCCATCCATCCCGGCCGTGCTCGGCAACTTTCTTGTGCCCATGATGGTCGGGGCCAAAGACCTTGCATTCCCCAAAATCAATCTCTTGAGCTGGTATCTCTATATCATCGCCGGCGGCATCATGATGCATTGCATGTTGACCGGCGGCGTCGATACCGGCTGGACTTTCTACACACCCTTCAGTACCGCCTTCAGCAATACAAAAGTCATCGAAGCCGGACTCGCAATCTTCGTCGCCGGATTTTCCTCCATCCTCACCGGACTCAACTTCGTCGTCACCATACACCGCATGCGCGCCCCCGGCATGACCTGGTCCCGCCTGCCGCTATTCATCTGGGCGCACTACGCCACCAGCATCATTCAGATTCTCGGAACTCCTGTGATCGCCATTACCTTAGTATTGGTCGTGGCCGAGCGTGCGCTGCATCTCGGCATCTTTGATCCCAAACTCGGCGGAGATCCGCTGCTCTTCCAGCATCTGTTCTGGTTCTATTCGCACCCAGCCGTCTACATCATGATTTTGCCTTCGATGGGCGTCGTTACCGAGATCATTGCCTGTTTCGCGCGCAAACGTCCGTTCGGATACGCCTTCATCGCCTTCTCGTCCATCGCGATCGCCGTCTTCGGATTCCTCGTCTGGGCGCACCACATGTTCGTCGCAGGCATCTCCGTCTACGCCGCGCTCATCTTCTCTCTGCTGAGTTACGCTGTCGCTGTCCCGTCGGCCATCAAAGTCTTCAACTGGACCGCCACTCTGTACAAAGGCTCGATCCACTACGACGCCCCCATGCTCTACGCCTTCGGCTTCCTGGGCCTGTTCACCATGGGGGGCCTCACTGGCCTCTTCCTGGCAGCGCTTGGCATTGATGTTCATGTCCACGACACTTATTTTGTCATCGCGCATTTCCACTACATCATGGTCGGTGGCGCGCTCATGGGATATCTCGGCGGTATGCATTTCTGGTGGCCGAAAATTTCCGGCAAGCTTTATCCCGAAGGCTGGGCCCGCCTCGCCGCTCTGATTGTCTTCATCGGCTTTAACCTGACGTTCTTCCCGCAGTTTATTCTCGGTTACATGGGCATGCCCCGCCGCTACTACCAATATCCGGGGGAATTTCAGGTGCTCAACGTGCTCTCGACCGCAGGTGCGACTGTGCTCGCCGTCGGCTATCTCCTGCCGATGCTCTACTTTCTCTGGTCCATGCGCTACGGCAAACCTGCGCCCGACAATCCCTGGCGCGCCGCCGGTCTTGAATGGAAGACATCGTCGCCTCCCACCACTTTCAACTTCGAAGAAGAGCCGGTCGTAACCTGGGAAGCCTACAACTACGACGAGATCGATGCCGGGCAAAAGCAGGAGGTCCACGTTGTCGGATAGCCAGGCCATCGCCATCAATCACGAAGCCCATAACCCGGCGTTGCTCCACCACTTCGCCACCGAGGAACAGCAGCGCAACTCCTCTAACTTCGGAATGTGGATTTTCCTCGGCACCGAAGTCATGTTCTTCGGCGGACTCTTCTGCGCCTACCTGATCTACCGCCGCTGGTATTTCGGAGACTTTGGTGCGGCCAGCAAATCGATCGATGCCGGCTTGGGCGCCACAAACACAGCCGTCCTGATTTGCAGCAGCTTGACTGTCGTCCTCGCCATCTGGGCCGCACAGACTGCGCGCCGCGCGCTATTGATTGGCATGCTCATCCTCACCATGCTTTTCGGCCTGGCCTTTCTTGGTATCAAAGGTTACGAGTACTATCAGAAATTCGAAGAGCACCACGTTCCCGGCGCATCGTTCAGCTTCGATCACGTACCCATCCCCGGCCATCCGGATCAATACGCCAATCCGCAGCACGCCCAGATTTTCTTCGCGCTCTATTTCATCATGACCGGCCTGCACGCGCTGCACATGATCGTCGGCCTCGGCATCTTCACCTGGCTTTTCTGGATGGCATGGAAGGGAAGGTTCACTCCCGAATACCACACGCCACTCGAGATCGGCGGCCTGTACTGGCACTTTGTTGATATCGTCTGGATTTATCTGTTTCCATTGCTCTACCTGATCGACCGGCACCCGTAGTACGAAGCAACTGTGCAAATTGAGTCTCGCCATTTCAATTTCGATCGGCGTCATCCCGAAGGCCCGCGTCTTCTCCAGCGGGCCGAGGGATCTCGCGTGCAGCGCTGCCTCGCCGCGCGTAATCGCGCCTTGTTCATTGAAGATGGCGACCCGTATCGCGCCTGAGGTACATCATGTCTGACCACTCCACTTCCTCTCCCCTTAAGACCTACTTCGCGGTCTGGATCGCGCTGCTCGCCGGCACTTTCCTCACCTATAAAGCTGCCTATATCGAACTCGGCGTCTTCAATTCGGCCGTCGCCCTCATCATCGCCACCACCAAGGCCCTGCTGGTCGCTCTGTTTTTCATGCACCTGAAAGGCGCAGGCGAAAAGCTTTTGAAGCTGGTTGTCACAACCACTATCTTCTTCCTCTTCATCCTGCTCGTCCTTTCAATGGCCGACTACGGTACCCGCGCCTGGAGCTGAAAACGAGGTTTATGTGGTGACAGCGGCCCTCGGCTGTCCGCGGCGCAAAGCGCCGCTCTTGCGGTATACTCGCCCGTCGAACAGATCATCCTTAAGAAGGTGACCTATGGCGTTCTGCAATTCCTGTGGCGCAACTCTTAGCGATGGAACAAAATTCTGCAGCAAATGCGGAGCGGCCGTCGCGGCTCCCGCTATGATGGCCACGCATGCGGTAACGCCTCCGCCCGTAACTCCGGTTCCCAGTTCCGGAGGCGGCAGCGGCGCGCTCAAAATCATCCTCATCATCATCGCTGTGCTCGCAGGTCTCGGCATTTTGGCCGGAGGCGCCGTCATTTACGGCGTTTACCGGGTCAAGAATGCCGTCAATCACAGCCGCGTTCATCAGGACGGCGATAATGTAAAAGTCGAAACTCCCTTCGGCACCATGCAGAGTACAAAAGATCCCGACCAGGCGGTCAAAGAGCTCGGCGTTGACGTCTATCCCGGCGCGCAAGTTCAAAAAGAAGGCGCCTCCTCAGCGAGCTTCGGCAGCATTCACACAGTCAGCGTCAAATTCGAAAGCAGCGATTCGATGGACAAAGTCTGCAGCTTCTACAAAGAAAAGTTTCCCGGCGCTATGTCCACGTCATCCGACACGAACCGCTGCACTATCGTCTCGAATGATCAGAAAACGATGGTCACGATCCACATCGAGCCCAACAGCGACGGCTCCAAATTCCAGATCACGAGTGTGACGAAATCAAAATAGATTACGAGTTTGTTGAAATGCCTGACGGTTTGGGGAAACGGAAGGTGCTAGTTCTTGCCGAGATGATGCAGCCACGAAGCGGCGAAAGAATGCAGCTCACGGCGCAAGCCGTGGGTTATCTCAGAGAATAATCAACCAGCCCCGAAGGGGCGAAAGAAAACACTGCCTGCATGGGAATGAACTCCCGCATCTGAATCGCACCCATCCCATGCCCGGATTCGTCCCAATCACAAAACTTTCTAACGCAGACGCCGCCGATCTCTCCGACTCCCTCCGTCGCCGCATTCGCGGCGAAGTCCGCTTCGACAACGGCAGCCGCGCTCTCTACGCGACCGACGCTTCGAACTACCGCCAGGTCCCAATCGGCGTCGTCATTCCGCGCGACAACGACGATGTCCTCGCAACTATCGCCACCTGCCGCGAATTCAGCGCGCCCATCCTCTGCCGCGGCGGCGGCACATCTCTCGCCGGACAATGCTGCAACGTCGCCGTCGTTCTCGACTTCACGAAATACATGGACAACATCCTCGAGATCGATCCCGAAAAGCGCACAGCCCGCGTCCAACCCGGGGTCGTCCTCGACCACCTCCGCAACGCCGCCGAAAAATTCCATCTGACTTTCGCCCCTGATCCCGCAAGCCACGACCGCTGCACCATCGGCGGCATGATCGGCAACAACTCCTGCGGCGTCCACTCGATAATGGGCGGCAAAACCGACGAAAACATTGAAGCCCTCGACATCGTCACCTACGACGGCATCCGCCTGAAAGTCGGCGAAAACTCGATCGAGATTCATGGAGGGGCGGGCGCCCCCGCCCGCCCAGCCAGCAAAGACGAACTAGCCAGCAAAGACGAACCACGTAGGGACAGCCGCCCCCGGCTGTCCAGCGGCCCGGAAGTATCGGGCCGCAGCCCCGGACGTGCCACCGAAATCTACAACGCTCTAAAACAAATCGCCGACCAATACGCCCCACGAATCCGCCAGAAATTCCCCCCCATCCCTCGCCGCGTCTCCGGATACAACCTCAACTATCTCCTCCCCGAAAACAACTTCCACATAGCCCGCGCCTTAGTGGGCTCCGAAGGAACCTGCGCCACAATTCTAGAAGCCACCTGCCGCCTGATCGAAAGCCCGCCAGCCCGGGTCCTTCTCGTGATCGGCTACCCCGACATCTATCAGTGCGCCGACCGCATCCCTGAAATTCTCGAGCACAAGCCCATCGGCCTCGAAGGCTTCGACGACCTCCTCGTCTACTATGAGCGGACAAAGGGCATCAACACCGAGGGCCTCTCTCTGCTTCCCGCAGGCGCCGGATGGCTCATGGTCGAGTTCGGCGCGCAAACCTTGCCCGGCGCCGAAATGCAGGCGCAGTC
>DATAUY010000280.1:0-18902 GCA_036268025.1 Candidatus Sulfotelmatobacter sp.
AGATCGACGATCGCCTTCGCGGGGGCGATCGGCTCGCTGGCTAGCAATTCGCTCGCGGCCTGTCTCAATTCGCGGCGCGTCTCCATCTCATAAAGATTCGGATCGGCATATTTCACCAGCGTCGGAGCGACTTTCACCTCGCGCAGCAACTCCTGCTCGGCGCGCACACCCAGATCGGGATTCGCCGCCCGAATTTGCGCCACCAAGTCCTGCAGCGATTCCGAATTCACATTGTAGGCCGGGCCCGTCGCGGCTTTCTTCAGCGACTCGCCCAGTGTCCGCATCTCCTTGTGAGTATGAGAAAGAAGATGCGCGACCTGCATTTCGAGCGTGCGGGCGTTTACGATCTCGCCCAGCGAAGTATTCGTGGCCAACGGCAGCAGGTAGCGCGTGATGTCGAAGGCCCGGGCTCTGAGCGTGCGCTCGTATTGCTCCTGCTTCATGTCGGCAGGCTTCGGAGTGATGCTGATCAGGTAATCGGTCATCACCATCGAGAACTCTTCGTACTCAGCAAAGAGAAAGTCCAGCGTCTCGCGGTAAAGCCTGCGGGATTCGTCGTCCGCGCCGAAATCCGGCGTATAGTAGCCGCTTTTCTTGAAGTCCTGATAGCGCGTCGAGCGCTCCTGTCCATCCCATCGCTGCTCGTCGGCGAGTTCAATCGCCGCCAGAATCGAGAGCCTCTCTACCGCCAGCGCAATGTGCGCCAGGTCGGCGATCGAGCGATGCCCGTACTGAAAATAGAAGGTGTTGAGAAACTTCTCGGCCTTCTGCGAACTGATTTCGCGCAGCGACTCCTTCATCGAGAGCGCCGATCGCGAATACTTCGCCATCGCGTAGGCCTGAATCTCGGGCTCGACGCCGAAGACGGCGAAAACTTCCGTCGAAGGTGGCTCGGTAGCTGACTTTTCCGACAACGTCGCGCTTTCGCCAGATGCGGTCGCTGCCGGTTGAGTCGAACGATGTCCGGAAGTAGAAATCGGAATCACTTCCGCGGGTTTTTTGTCAGACGGCTCAGGCATTGGAATCACATCAGTCGACGAAGATTGCGGCATAGGAGTGCAGGAATGTTACGCGTCGGCATTGTGGACGCGCAACGTTAGAGAAATGTTACCTATGCCGCTAGAATTGAAGCTTGGATCCTCTGCTCAAATCGATCGCGCATCGTCCCTGGCCACTTCCTCCTGGCCCATGGCTGATGAAGCAAATCTGGCACAATCTGCTTTTCGCCCATTGGCCGCTTCCAGTCCCTAATATGCGAGGGCTCGTCCCGCATCAACTGACGCTTGATACATTCGACAATCAGGCTTGGGTCGGCGTCGTGCCGTTTCACATGAGCGGCGTTCGAGGTCGCGGGATGCCAGCCATTCCGGGACTATCCCGTTTCGCGGAATTGAACGTTCGCACCTACGTGACTTCTGGCGGTAAGCGTGGCGTGTACTTCTTCAGCCTCGACGCGGCCAATCTCCCGGCTGTGTGGGCGGCCCGACGGTTCTATCATTTGCCGTATTTTCATGCAGCGATGTCATCGCGTGAGTTTGGCGGAGATATTCATTACTTCTCCCGACGAGACGAGGGTTCAGCGGAGTTTCGCGGGCATTATCGGCCAACAACCGAAGTCCAGCTTCGACACCCCGGGACATTCGAGCACTGGGCCACAGAACGCTACTGCCTTTATACGGTTCACCAAGAAGTCGTCCATCGCTGCGAGATTCATCATCAGCAGTGGCCGTTGCAAGAAACAGAAGCGCAATTCGAGGTGAACACTGTCGCTTCCGCGTCGGGAATTACATTGCCGGACACCAATCCAGCCTTGCACTTCGCACGGAGCCTCGAAGTGCTGATCTGGCCGCTCCAGCGCGCTGGCTGAGAAAGCGCCATTTATAATTCAGCGTTTCGTTTAGACGCTCGCGTCTCGGGGAGATCTCAATGTCTCTTTCTGGCAAGGTGGCTTTTGTTACCGGTGCATCGCAAGGAATTGGACGCGCATGCGCTGTCAAATTAGCCAAAGAAGGCGCAGCCGTCGCCGTCGCGGCACGCAATCACGAAAAGCTGAACGAACTGGTCGCCGAAATCACTTCTGCCGGCGGTAAGGCTGCCCCAGTTGCTCTCGATGTCGCCGAGGAAGAGCAAGTCAAGACCGCAATTAAGGCTGCCATCGCGCAGTTCGGCAAGATTGACATCCTGGTTAACAACGCCGGCATTACCCGCGACCAGCTCGTCATGCGCATGAAGCGCGCCGACTGGGATTCCGTCCTACAGACCAATCTCACCGCCGCCTATCTGTGCATTCAAGCCGTGATCTCTTCCATGCTCAAGCAACGCTGGGGGCGCATCATCAACATCACCAGCGTCTTCGGCCAGATGGGACAAGCTGGGCAGGCGAACTACTCCGCCTCGAAGGCCGGCCTCATCGGCCTGACCATGGCGATCGCCCGCGAAGTCGGTTCGCGCAGCATCACATGCAACGCCGTCGCGCCTGGATTTATCGAAACGGCCATGACCGCTGTGCTCAGCGACGAATTCAAACAGACTGCGGTGAAGCAGATTCCTTTGGGACGCGTAGGAACTTCGGACGATGTGGCCAATGCGGTCGCGTTTTTCGCTTCCGAGGAGGCATCCTATATTACAGGCCACGTCCTGAGCGTAAACGGCGGCATGTTGATGGGGTAGCGCATTCACCGCCGAGAACGCAGAGGAGAAAATGGAATCTGATTCAGATGGAAAAGATCAACTCGTTTCCTCGGCGGCCTCGGCAGTGAGAAATTTTTCCATCGTTCAAGCCATAAGTGGAGTCCAGATTGCCCAAGCCCGCGAGCTCTTCCTCGAATACGCGCAGTCGCTCGGCTTCAGTCTCTGCTTCCAGAATTTCGATCAGGAACTCGCGGAACTTCCGGGCGGCTATGCTCCGCCAGATGGCCGGCTCCTTCTAGCGGAGTACGATGGAGAGCTTGCCGGCTGCGTCGCATTTCACAAACTCGAGCCGCTCATCTGCGAGATGAAGCGCCTGTATGTGCGCCCTCAATTTCGCGGTAAAGGGCTGGGCCGCATCCTCATTGATCGCGTCATCGCCGAAGCCCGGCAGATCGGCTACCGGCGCATGCGGCTCGACACGGTCGAGCCGGTTATGAAAGATGCCGTCGCGATGTACCGCAAAATGGGATTCCGCGAGATTGCGCCCTACCGCGACAGCCCGATGGCAGGCGCCGTTTACATGGAACTGCGGCTATAATCGCGCGTGAGAATTGTCGTTTCATCCGGACCGGCCAGAGGGATTTCGTTATGAAGAAAACATTCCTGCTTGCGTCCATTCTTCTTTTTACTTCTGTCATCGCCCTCGCCGCTAACGGCAAATCCGTTTCCTATAAAAGCGGAGATGAAACCGTTCAGGGCACCCTCTACACTCCTGCCGGCAAAGGACCGTTCCCGGCGCTGATCGTGATCCACGAATGGTGGGGACTGAACGATTGGGTAAAAGAGCAGGCGTCGAAGCTCTCCGACCAAGGTTATGAAACACTGGCCATCGATCTGTATCGCGGCAAAGTTGCCACGACGCCCGACCAAGCCCATGAGATCATGCGCGGAGTTCCCGAGGACCGCGCCAAGCGCGATCTGCATGCGGCCTTCGAATATCTCTCATCCCTGCCCAACGTGAAGAAAGACCGGATCGGCTCCATCGGATGGTGCATGGGTGGTGGCTACTCGCTCGACGTTGCCTTGCAGGAACCCGCGCTGGCAGCGACTGTCATCAATTACGGCCACCTTGCAACTGACCCTGAGTCACTTAAGAAGATCGACGCTCCGATCCTCGGATTGTTCGGCGGCCAGGACCGCGGCATTACCCCCGACGATGTTCACAAATTCGAAGCGTCGATGAAGCAACTGGGCAAAAGGATCGACGTCAAGATTTACGACGACGCCGGCCACGCCTTCGAGAACCCCAACAACAAAGACGGATACCGCGCCGCTGACGCGGCTGACGCATGGCAGCGTACGGTCGATTTCCTCGCCTCAACGCTTAAGAAGTAACGGGCCTGGCGTGAGCTGTTTCGGTCCCCGAATTACTTATACGATGTATAAATAACAAAGCCATATGCCCGAAACCTTGTGCAATCCTGTATTCATGCGGATATGGCACGTTTGTCCGAGTTGATGGCACAAATTTCCCCTTGCCAGAAGTTGCCGCTCTGGTTACTATTTCGCATCCTGAAATGCTCCCTACCATGAATATCGGCGAGACCATCCGCAACTACCGGCTGCAAAAGGGTATGTCGCAGGGTGATATTGAAAAACGAACAGGCCTGTTGCGCTGCTATCTGTCGCGCGTAGAGAACGGCCACACGATTCCATCGCTTGATACGCTGTCGAAGATCGCAGGCGCGATGGAATTGCCGTTGTCGCAATTCTTCTCCGAGCCGGGACACAGTAACGGCTCCAAGGGACTGCCTCAACTTTCCGATGACGAGGTCCGCTTCCTCAGCCAGATCCGCCGCTACTCCACCAGCCTTAACGACAGCGATCGCAAACTCGTTCTCGCCATGGTCAAGAAGATGGCGGCGAATTCGAAGTGAGATAGCTTCTAGCTCCCAGCTTCTAGCTAAACGCCGAACGACCTTCTCTCCGATCGGTTCCCCAAGAATCCAGGTTTCTTGACCGGAAGAATCAGGGATGGCGGCGCATCGGTCTTGAACCAGCTAGGAGCTAGAAGCTTTTCCCCTTACTTTCGTACCATGCCCCTCGGTGACCCTGCGGTACCTCGCCCTGCCTCTTGTCCATCACTAAACTGTGCATGGAGAGACCTGTGACCACCGACGAGGAACTGACTGTTCTCGATTCTCAGCTGCGCCGCCTGAAGATCGAGTACGAGATTTTTTTCAGCAATCCGACCAAGCGGCCGCCCACCGATATCGAGTGGAAGGTGCTCAGCATGTTGCGCAAGTTCTCCGACGGCGGACGCATGAATTTCTCCCAGCGCTACCGCTACAACGAAATGGCGCAGCGCTACGCGGTCTACAGCGATTTGTGGCGCAAAAAGTCGAGGATTCGCGAGGAAGGCTACCGCCGACCGCAGGACGCTCTGCTTTCCGTTCAGGGGGTCCGCACCGACGAAGACGAGCACAAGGCGCAGCATCACCCTGTCTATGGAGTGAGCCATGCGGCGGCGGCGGCAGCGGCTGGTGGCACCGGCGGTGCGGCCGCTCTTCCACATTTCACGCTGCAAAGCGTAGACCACAATGAGCGGGAGCAGGTCGAGCGTCTCTACAACACGCTGGTTGCCGCCAAGAAAAAAGCAGGAGAGAACGTCTCCGGCAGTATCGACTCGTTCACTACATTCGTGAAGAAAAAGACCGACGAGATTCGCAAGCAGCACAAGTGCGAGAGCGTGGAATACTCGGTCGAACTTGCCGACGGACACGTCAAGCTCAAAGCCAAAGCAAGAACTTAGAATCGTTGGCAGAACAAGGCTCTAAAGCTCTCGCGCACATCCTTCCAGCTGATTTCCGCCTCCAAATCCTTCGCTAGTGACTTTCATCTCCGGGTCTTTATTCCACTGGTCTTCTGGCCAAACTCGATCTAAGAATGTGCACGCAGCGGTGACATTGGCATTTCCGCTTCCAGGCCCGTTCTTTAGTCCAATGTCTCTTTAAGCCTTGATCGTAAGGCTCCACGACGAGTCTCAATCCCGGCCGATGCTGCAATTCACCTGATGGAGGGAGTAAGAAATGGCATTGAAACGAGCACTCACTGGCTTGTTCGTATTGGTTCTCGCCTCTGGGGTCCTTCTGGCCCAAAACTCCGGACCCAAAATAGCTCACACCACACACAAGGGCGTAAGGACAGCAGCGCCCACCACCCCGCCCAAACTGACGACCATTTTCAGCAATCTGGGGCCCACGCCCACCAACGCGTACAACGATACAACTGGCTACTACGTTCTGGGACCAACCAATTCGGTAGGACTGCCAGAGCAGGCGATTGGAGTGCCATTCATTCCGGCCACCACCTCTCACGTGAAACAACTCCAGGTAGCGGTCGGCTGGATCTCTGGCACCGAATTGGTGAATGTTGGGCTGTACAGCGACAATGGCGGGACCGTGGGAACGTTGCTGGCAGGAGGGGAGGCCTCCATCATGCCCGCCTTTGGGACCTGCTGCAATCTGGTCACCGTCAATATCAGCACCACGACAGTAACCGCTGGAACTCAATATTGGATTGTGGCGAGCTCCGACGACACGAATGCACCTGATTTTACGGCGGTGTTCCAGGCCTCCAATCTGGCCATCATCGCCGGCGATGTGGGATTGGAGGGATGGTCATCCTTCACGACCAATACTCCTGCTGCTGCGGCGAAAGGAACAGTCCCATAAGCAAAGTCTCAATCTCGACACATGGGCCGCGAAAAAAATCGCGGCCTTTTTTATGTCTCACTCGTCCACTGATTGGATCTGCGACTCCTTGCAATAACAAACGTGGGACGGACGGCGCGTCGCCGATTGCTGATAAAATCTTCGGTCGCCGATTCCACACTTGATCGTAGAGGGTCCTCATGTCTTCCGCCGTTCGCCGAGCTATTCTTTCTGTCACCGATAAAACCGGCCTGATGGAATTCGCCAGAAAACTTTCTGTTCTCGGTATTGAACTTATCTCTACCGGAGGCACAGGCAAGCTTCTGCGCGACTCCGGCATCGCCGTCAAAGACATCTCTGACCTGACCGGATTCCCCGAAATGCTCGATGGACGCGTGAAGACGCTTCATCCCAAGGTCCATGGAGGCATTCTCCACCGTCGCGAAGATCCGAAGCATGTTGCCGCCGTGAAAGAGCACGGAATTCTGCCCATCGATATGGTGGTCGTAAATCTGTACGCGTTCGAAAAAACTGCGGCCAAGCCGGGAGTTATGTTTGAGGAAATTATCGAGAACATCGACATCGGCGGGCCTTCGATGATCCGCTCGGCGGCGAAGAATTTTCAGGATGTCGCCATCGTCACCTCGCCTGCGGATTACGATTCCATCGCCGACGAACTCCAAAAGTCCGACGGCACGCTCTCGAAAGAAACGAAATGGCGTCTGGCGCAGAAAGCATTCGCCACGACGGCCGCGTACGATTCTGCCATTGCATCTACGCTTGAGGGCATCAGCGCCGATTCCTTCCACGTACAGTCGGAATTAAGCAGTTTCCCAACGAACTTGCGCTTCTCTTTTCACAAGACCCTCGACCTCCGCTACGGCGAAAATCCGCACCAGAAGGCTGCGATGTACTCCGACGGCTCCGGCTCCGGTGTCGCCAACGCTCGGCAGTGGCAGGGCAAGGAACTCTCCTATAACAACATCGTGGACCTGCAAGCGGCGTGGGACCTCGCACAGGAATTCACTTCTCCTGAATCCGATCTACCCATGTGCGCGATCATTAAGCACACGAATCCCTGCGGAGCCGCGACCGGCAAGACACTTGCTGAGGCCTACAAGCGTGCGCTCGAATGCGATCCGGTCTCAGCTTTCGGCGGAGTGATCGGCGTGAACCGCCCGATTAACGCAGAAGCCGCTGACGAAATGCACAAGCTTTTCCTCGAAGTGATCGCGGCGCCCGGCTTCGACGAAGCAGCCAAAGCGAAGTTCGCTTCGAAGAAGAACCTGCGTCTGGTCGAAGTGATCCCGGCGAACCAGAAGTGGGTGTTGAAGAATGTATCCGGCGGAATGCTCGTGCAGGATAGCGACGCTCATATTCTCGAGCAAGCAGATCTGAAAGTCGTAACGCGACGCCCTCCGACTCCGGAAGAGACTCGAGCCCTCTTGTTCGCGTGGAAAGTCTGCAAGCACGTCAAGTCGAACGCCATCCTCTATGCCCGGGATGGGCAAACTGTCGGCGTGGGCGCCGGACAGATGAGCCGCGTCGACGCCGCCAAAATCGGAGCGATGAAGGCACAATTGCCGCTGAAAGGGACCGTCGCGGCGTCCGATGCCTTCTTCCCCTTTCCCGACGGTGTGGAGGAGATCGCGAAAGCGGGAGCAACCGCTATCATTCAACCCGGAGGTTCGCAGCGCGATCCCGAGGTAATCGAAGCCGCCGACCGGCTAGGCCTGGCGATGGTCTTCACGGGCGTGCGGCACTTCCGTCACTAAGACAAGGCGGCGGACCTCGGACATCCGCACTCTATTCACCTGTTGTGGATGCTCTTCGCGATAATTCAGATTTCGTTTACGCAACTTGACAGGCGCAACAAATAACAGCAGCTATTATGCTAAAAGCTGACGCCCCAAGTCCGAGGTCTTAGGTCAGGATTACCGGCAGTCCCTGTCCTTCCGGCGTTACTTCGGTGAGCAGTCTTGTTGCTGCCTGGCAGGGTGATCAAGGTAGAATAAAAGCACCTCTTCGCCGGCAGCTTAGCATCCAAACAAGCTGAGGTTGCGGAAGCGCTTTTCAGCGCAGTCAGGTTCATAATGAACAGTTTCTTTCGTCTTTTTTTAGTGATTTCGGTGGCATCCGCCGCTGTGGCTCAAAGCAACTCGTCCTCTTTAGCACCGGAGCCCAACCAGCCTGATTCGAAGCAGGCCCCAAGTACGCCGCATAAGGTGGACAAAGCATCTGCTTACTACCACTACACGCTCGCGCACATGTACGAGGAGATGGTCACGGCTTATGGGCGAAGCGATTTGGCCGTGAAAGCGACGGAAGAATACCGGCTCGCCATCGAAGCCGATCCGTCGTCGGAATTCCTGACCTCCGCCCTGGCCGAGCTGTACGTGAAGACTGGCCGCATTGCCGACGCCGTCCGCGAAGCACAGGACATCATCAAGCGCGACCCCAAGAACCTGGAAGCGCACAAGTTGCTTGGGCGAATCTATCTGCGTTCGCTGGGCGACATGCCCGGCGGCAACGGTTCCGACAACATTCTCAAGCTGGCGATTGATCAGTACGAACAGATCGTGAAGCTCGATCCAGAAAGCGTCGACGACCATCTTCTCCTTGGACGACTTTATCGCCTGAACAATGACCTTCAAAAGGCAGAGGCCGAACTGAAGACTGCGATCAAACTCGATCCCACTTCTGAAGAAGCCGTTACAACGCTGGCAATGCTGTACACGGACGAGGGCGACACTGCGCACGCACTGAAAGTTCTGAGCTCAATTCCGGATACGGCAAAATCGGCCAAGCTTTATGCCGCTTTGGGCGCTGCGTATGAACAGCGCAAGGAGTACAAGAGCGCCATCGACGCCTACAAGCATTCGATCGTTCTTGACCGCGACAATCTGGACTCGATCCGCGGTCTCGCCGAAAACTATCTGAATGACGGGCAGCTCGACGCGGCGCTGGAGCAATACAAGGTCATTGCGGACTCGAATCCGGAAGACGCACAGACGTACATCCGCATTGCCGAAATTTACCGCCGCGAAGGCAAGTACGATCTGGCGCTGGAAAACCTCAAGCGCGCCGACACGCTTGTTCCTGACACGATGGACGTTCCCTACAGCATGGCCGCGGTCTACCAAGCCCAGGGACGTTACGACGACGCGGTCAAACTGCTGCAGGACCTGATCAAGAAAACGGAAAAGAGTGAGGCTGGCGGGAGCCAGACCGATCGCAACAATCGCGCAATCTTCATCGAGCGCCTGGGTGTGGTCTACCGCGAGCAGGAAAACTACACCGCCGCGGTTGATACTTTCCGCAAAATGCTGACGCTGGGCGATGAAAATGCGCGCAGCGGCTACCAGGAAATCATTGATACCTACCGCGAAGCCAAGCAGTGGCCGCAGGCTACCGCAACCGCGAAAGAAGCGGTGCAGAAGATGCCTGAGGACCGCGATCTCCGCATGGTGCTCGATGCGCAACTTGCCGACATGGGGCAGGTAGACCAATCCGTCGCCGATGTCCGCTCTTTGCTCAAGGGCGGGCCGGAAGACCGCGACGCCTACATTCGCCTCGCCATCATCTACACTCGGGCGAAACGCTGGAGCGACGCCGAAGAAGCATTGTCAAAGGCGGAGCAGCTCTCGACCAAGCCGGACGATAAGTCATACGTCTACTTCCTGCGCGGCGATTTGTACCAGCGGCAGAAAATGTTCGACCAGGCCGACGCCGCGTTCCGCAAGGTGCTGGCGGCAACTTCTCCGAACGATCCACAAGCCGCCGCGACGCTTAATTATCTCGGCTACATGAATGCGGACCGCGGTGTGAAGCTGGATGAGTCGCTGAATTTCGTCAAGCAGGCACTGGCCTTCGAGCCCAATAATGGCGCCTATCTCGATTCGCTCGGCTGGGTGTACTTCAAGTTAGGCAAGTACGATCTGGCGGAAGAAAACCTGAATAAGGCTGCGGTCCACATGAGCTACGACCCGACGGTGCAGGAGCACCTGGGGGACCTCTACCAGAAAACCGGACGCCTAAAGCTGGCTGCCGCCCATTGGGACCGCGCGGTGCAGGAATGGAACCGGACCGTTCCTGCCGAGCAGGACTCCGACGCTTTCGCCAAGGTCCAACAAAAACTGGATGCGGCGAAGGTGAAGCTTGCCAAGGAAGAGTCGGGTAAGCCGCAACAATAGCGCGCAGGAATCTTAGAGAGAACTGAGTTTTCAGCCGAGTCTCTGTGGGACTCTGTGTCCCTGTGTGGTTCTTTTTTCGCCATCCCTTCAACCTGCCGAAAAGGCGGTTTCTGTCAACTTCCCAGCGATTCCTGAAATGTTACCGAAGTTTCCCGAATATCTCCCAAATCATTGTTTCTAAATGCCTTAGCTGGTATCTATAAGGCACCCGGAGATCTGTTCCGGCAGACGTGTATCTATTCGCATGACTGGTGCAACCGGCATTGCTATTGCCCTGCCCGAGCCTTCGCGCTCGTGGAAAGGGTTGTCCCTGCCCGCGAAGCTGTTTATCGGGCTGATGGTCATCGCGGGGACATGGACCCTCATCTACGGCGGCATTCACCAGAGCAGCCGCAACATCGCTGAGTTCATCTGCTACCTCGGCATCGCGATCCTGGCCTCGCGGCTCAAGGTCAACCTGCCCGGAATTACCGGCACACTATCGGTGAATTTTCTGTTCATCCTGATCGGCGTGCTCGAGTTGAGCTTCACGGAGACGCTGATCCTGGGCGCGATCTCAATGGTCGCGCAATGCCTGTACCCCGACAAGCCGAAGGCAATTCAACTCACGTTCAACGTATGCGCTGGATCCGTCTCTACGACACTGGCTTATCTCGTTTATCACAATCCGCTGCTGAACGTCCTGGTCGGCAGTCATCCGGTCTTGTTGGGGTTAGCTGCGACTGTTTATTTCATCGCCAACGCCGGCTCCATTGCGATGGTCATTTCCCTGACGGAACGCCGTCCGATCACGCGCATTCTGGTGGACTGTTATTTCTGGTCGTTCCCGTATTACCTCGTGGGAGCGGGAATCGCGGCCACCATTGCATGGCTGAACGAATCGTTTAACTGGGAAACGTCCCTGCTGGTTTTGCCGGCGGTGTATTTGATTTACCGCTCCTATCGCCTATACCTTGGCAAGCTGGAAGACGAAAAACGCCACGTCGAGGAGATGGCAAACCTCCATCTGCGGACGATCGAAGCCCTTGCTCTCGCCATCGAAGCGAAAGATCACACAACGCATGAACACCTGCAGCGCGTCCGCGTGTACGCCATTGAAGTTGCCAAAGAACTCAAAATAAGCGGACCTGAACTGGAAGCTTTACATGCCGCCGCTTTGCTGCATGACATCGGCAAGCTTGCCGTCCCCGAACACATCATTTCGAAGCCGGGGCGGCTCAGCCCGGAAGAGTTCGAGAAGATGAAGATCCACACGCTTGTAGGCGCGGAAATTCTGGAGCGTGTGCGTTTCCCATATCCAGTGGTGCCCATTGTCCGCGCCCACCATGAAAAGTGGGACGGCTCGGGCTATCCGATGGGATTGAAGGGTGCGGAGATTCCAATCGGGGCGCGGATTCTTTCTGCCGTTGATTATCTCGACGCGCTTGCCTCCGATCGCCAGTATCGCCGTGCGCTTCCTTTGAAAGAGGTCATGCAGAAGCTGGCGGCGGAGTCGGGAAAATCCTTCGATCCTAAGGTTGTTGAGATTCTGCAACAGCGCTACGAGCACCTGGAACGGCTCGCAGTCGCCAAATCCTCGGAAGATCCCAATGCGCCGCTTTCTACCGGCATCAAGATTGTGCGTGGGCTCGAGCCGGCCGCCGGATTCGAAAGCGCCGTCGCGCAAGACTATGCGGGGAAAGAAACTACTTTCTTATCGTCCATTGCTGCGGCCCGCCAGGAGGCGCAGGCGCTGTTCGAACTCAGCCAGGACCTCGGCGCTTCGCTGAGCCTTGGCGAAACGCTCTCGGTTTTCTCGGTCAAGCTCAAGCCGATGGTTCCGTACGATGCGATCGCGATCTATATCAAGCGAGACGAGGAACTCGTACCGGAGTACGTTAACGGAGACAATTATCGTTTGTTCTCTTCGCTGAGAATCCCTGTTGGGCAGGGACTTTCCGGCTGGGTCGCGCAGAATCGCAAGCCTATCATCAATGGCAATCCGTCGGTCGAGCCGGGATATCTTAACGATCCCTCAAAATTCAGCTCACTTCGTTCTGCGTTGGCTGTGCCGCTGGAAGGTGTGGCCGGAATCATCGGCGTCCTTGCGCTCTATCGCTCCGAGCGCGACGCTTTTACCTCCGATCACCTGCGCATTCTGCTGGCGGTCAGCGGCAAGATGGCGCTGGCGATCGAAAATGCGCTCAAGTTCCAGCAGGCGGAGAATTCCGCCATCACCGATTATCTGACCGGATTGCCGAATGCGCGTTCACTCTTCCTGCAATTGGACCGCGAACTCGCCCGCTGCAAGCGCGACAATTCGACGCTGACCGTCATGGTCTCAGACATGGACGGATTCAAGCAGATCAACGACCGTTTTGGCCATCTGGAAGGAAACCGCGTGCTGCGACTGTTCGCGCAGGCCCTCAAAGATACCTGCCGCGAATACGATTACGTCGCGCGCATGGGTGGGGACGAATTCGTTGTGATCGCCCCCGGCCTCGCGGCCGACGCCGCCGGAAAAAAAGCCGAGCAGATGCGCACACTCGCGCAGCAAGCGGGAAGTGAAGTGTGCGGCGAAGAGATTCTTTCGCTCAGCGTGGGCCGCGCCATCTATCCCGATGACGGCAAAGACGCCGAGCAGCTTCTCGCCGAAGCAGACCGCCGCATGTACGTGGAAAAGCAGAAGCAGCTTTCTAACAAGGACCGCCGTTCACATCCGCGCCTGAAATGCCGTGCCACGATCGAGGTGCAAACAGAAGAGGGAGGCGTCCCGATCTTCGCCAACATCAGCGACATCAGCATGGGCGGTTGCTACATCGAAACCAGCACAATTCTCGCAGCAGGTAGCAAGATCAAGCTGGGCTTCTCGATGGACGACCCGAGCCTGTCGGCCGACGGTGTAGTAGCCCGCCTCGATCCCGGCTCTGGGATTGCCGTCCAGTTCCGCGCGATGAACCGCGAAGGCCGCGACCGCATGTTCAAGGTCCTCGAGCACGTGCAGAAGGTGAGCAACTTCTATAACAAGCGGTACCTGGATAGTCTGGCCAAGACCTAATCGAGACAACTTGACGAGAAACTGGAAGCAGCCGCCGCTTTTCAGGCCTGCCTGAGCAAGCGAATTCGCCACCTTGATGCCCTGCTGTCTGCCCCGTAAACTTAACTTATGCACGTCCACGTACACGGCACTGGCAGCCCGACGCGAGTTCTGAAGATCTCGCTCGCGGTGACCCTGGCCTATATCGCGTTGCTGATTGTGGCCGGCATCCGCGCCCATTCGCTGGCTTTGCTCTCGGAGGCTGGACACAACCTGTCCGACTTCCTCGCGTTGCTTCTATCGCTGGTAGCTGTTTATTTTCAATCACGTCCAGCCAATGCAACCAAGACCTACGGCTACCAGCGCGCCGGAGTCCTGGCCGCCCTGGTGAACGCCGGTTCGCTGGTAGTCATCTCGGGTTTCATTCTCTACGAAGCTTTCAAGCGTCTTCAGCAACCGGAGCACGTCCAGGCACGCGTAATGATGTGGGTCGCCGGCGCTGGAGTCGTCATGAATGGGGTCATCGCCTTGCTGCTCTACCGCTCCGGAGGCGATGTCAACATCCGCAGCGCATTGCTGCACGAAATCGGCGATACGCTCTCGACCGCCGCTGTCATTGTCGGAGGCTGGGCCATCCTCGTCACCGGCAACTACTGGATCGACTCTGTGCTTTCGATTGGAATCGGAGTGCTGATTCTCTGGTCAGGGTTTGGCATCGTACGCGAGACCATGAACATCTTGCTTGAAGGTATTCCGCGCGGGATGAAGCTCGAAAAGATCGAGTCTGCGATCTGTTCTGTCGGAGGGGTCAACGACGTCCATGATCTGCACGTCTGGAGCATTGGATCGGAAACCCACGCGCTCTCGTGCCACATCTCCATCGCCGACATTCCACCGTCGGTAAGCGAGCGCATCCTGCGCGACGTGAAAGACCGGCTGCGCCACGACTTCCACATCATCCACACTACTATCCAGTTCGAACACGCGGTCTGCGAAGTGGCCCATGGTTGCGTGATCCCCGTGGGCGAAGCTGAAGAGCATCACCACCACAGCCACTAATGAGTTCGCTTTTCTAAAGCATCACGGTTTTGCCCAACAACATGGGCACGGGTGAAATGTGGGGATTCAGCCTCGGGCTGACTCCTATCTTTCTTGCGCATTGAAAATTTTTTGGACTGCTTCGATCGTGTCAGCGTCTTCGGCGACTTTGTCGGGCCGAAGGCGCACGATGCGGGGAAACCGAAGCGCATATCCGCTCTCGTGCCGGTCGGACCGCATCATGTTGTTGAATGCCACTTCCAGCACGATCTTTGGCTCGACGATGCGACGGAATCCCTGGTCTTCGATCGTGTGATCGAGAAACCACTTCGTCATCTCCGCGATCTCGGCATCGGTAAGCCCCGAATACGCCTTGCCGATATTCACCAACCTGTCCTTGTTCGTATTCCACACCGCGAACGTGTAGTCGCTCAGCACGCCGATCCGCTTGCCGTGTCCATATTCCGCAGCTGTAACAACAACGTCGAGCGTAGCCAGCTCGCGTTTCATCTTCAGCCACGACTTGCCGCGTTTGCCCGGAGTGTAAGCAGAGGAAAGGTCTTTGATCATCAGGCCTTCGTTGCCCCGTGCCCGCGCCGCGGCAAACAACTCCTCAAGCGCAACAGATGAGGTCGCCCGAAATATTGGCGCTCGAATAACGCTGGCGGACGGAAGCTCATCTTCATTCCCGAAGAGGAAATTCGTCTGTCCAGCTTTTCTCTGTCTCTCTGTGCGTTTGTGGTGAAATTGTTTCTCCGCCAGCAACTCATCCAAAATCCGAGCTCGCTCCGCCAGCGGCCGCTCAATCAACAATTCCCCATTCGCGTACAAAACATCGAATGCCAGAAAGGCCACTGGGATCTCGCGCAACATCTTCTCGCTGACTTTCTTCCTTCCTAAACGTTGTTGCAGAATGCTGAACGGCCGCGCCGAGCCTAATTCTCTGGCATTTTGCTCCGCGCCTTCTGATAGTGCTTCATCGACAATCTTTGCCGCATCTTTTTTACAGGCCGGATACTCCCACGCCACGATTTCTCCATCCAGGATCGCGTCCTGAGGCAAGCCAGCTAATGCGGGCGGAAGTTCGGGAAACGACTCTGTGATCTCATCGCGCGTTCGCGAGAAAATTTTCACTTCATCGCGCGAGACGTGGGCCTGTGCACGGATACCGTCATATTTGTCCTCGCCCGCCGCTTCGTTGAAATAACTGAGGGCCTCTTCTGCGGAATCAGCCGGACTCGCCAGCATGAACCCCAGCGGATGGAACAAGCGCATTCGCGCCTCACCTAACCTGCTCTCGGCGGCGGCTCGCGCTGTGCCACCAATATCTCCGAGCAGCATGTTCGCCCGCTGGACTTCCGCGAGGGTGGTTCCGTAGGCCCTTGCGATTGCCTCCTCCACCAGACTTTCTTTCAGGCCGATCCGAAGGTCGCCCGTCATGATTTTCACGATGTATTTGGCTTCCAGCGGAGTCGCGCGCGAAAGCAACTCTCGGGCCAGCGCAGTCTTCGCGCTGGAACCACGGGCCGCAGCGATCTGGCGGAACAGACTTTCAACCTCAGTTAAGCTGAGCTGAGATTTGCCGCGCTCCGGCAGAACCGCCGCCGCGACCGCCCCGAGATCACCCAGCTTTCGATATTGCGCAGTCAGTTCGCTGCTATCTTTGCCGGCTAGTTCAGCCACGAGACTCCACAACAGCCGCCCGCCGACCTGAAGCGTCGTTTCCTCCCAAACGGGAAACGGTCTTCCCGAAAGAAACACCGCCGCAATGGCCGCCTCCTCTGCCGGCCGCGACTTCAGATAGTCCGCAACGACCGCGGTCTTCTCCAGTTTCTTCGTGGTCGCGGCGATCCGTTCGCAAATTTCGGCGAAGTCTTTCATATAAAGGAGAATAGACGACACGCCCAGGATTTGGGTTTTCCCTGTCATGAACAGAGGGCGGCTAACTCGCCTGTGTTACCCTGTTCGAGGCGCTTTTCGGCCTTCCCGAGCATCTAATTACCATGCGTTGGCTGCGAAATTTCGTCCGGTTTATGGTCGCGGTGCAGCTTCTTCCCGCCCTTGAAAGTGGAGAGGAAACTCTCGTCGGCGGCCAGGCTGTCCTGGAAGGCGTCATGATGCGCTCTCCACACGCGTGGTCCATCGCGTGCCGCAAGCCTTCGGGCGAAATCGCCACCATGACCGAGTCTCTTGACCGCCCCTCCGAAAAGCACAAGTGGATGGCTTGGCCGATCGTTCGTGGCGTCATGACGCTGGGATATGCGATGACCCTGGGATATCGCGCCCTGCGCTTCTCGGCGAACGTAGCCCTGGAAGATTTCATCGATGATGGCGCCGGTAAAGACCGTCATCTGGAGACGGCCGCCTCGGCCGTCCCGTCAGAGGAAAGCGAGGCGGAGCCCACCGATCAGCCGACAGCGAAAGGTCCGCAGTCAAATTCCCGCGACAAAGCGGCCGCCATCAGCACCTGGTTGGCCGCGGGAAACATCATCCTCTCGCTCGCGTTTTTCATTTTCATGTACAAGTACCTGCCGCTGCTGGCAGCGACGGAGTTGAAGAGGGTTGACCCAGCATTTGGCGGACAGATCGTGTTTAACCTGGTCGACGGCGCGGTTCGCCTGGTTCTGTTCCTGCTCTTTATCTGGGGCGTCTCGCTCTGGAAAGACATTCGCCGCGTCTACCAGTACCACGGAGCAGAGCACAAAACGGTGTTCGCATTCGAAGACGGGAAGCGGCTTGAAACCGCCGAGGTCCAGAAGTATTCGACTTATCATCCGCGCTGCGGCACCAGCTTTCTGATGACGGTGATGCTGATCTCGATCGGGTTCTACATGTTGATTCCGTTCACTACGTTCTGGGCGCGTTTCGCTTCGCGGATCGTTCTGCTGCCGGTGATAGCTGGAGTTTCCTATGAGATCATCCGCTTCGCCGCCAAGCACCGCGGATCGCTCTTCGCCTTGATGACCGCTCCGGGACTTTGGCTTCAGCGCATCACCACAAAACCCCCGTCGGACGAGATGGCCCAATGCGCCATCGTGGCTCTCGATCAGGCCATGGTTCTCGAGAAAGACCGCGGCGGCGAACTCGTGATTGCGTAGCGGTTCCCCCGCGCATACTCCACACTCGCCCATCCCTCAAACTAAAATTCCCGTAGAGCCGTAGCTTGCTACGTTCTACCGCCAGCGCCACGATCGCTGTGGTGACAACCAAGACGTTGCAAGCAACGTCTCTACGAAAGCTGGATTGCCATGTTCGAGAGACTTGACCAAATTGAAGCGCGCTACGAAGAGCTGACCAACGCTCTCGCCTCGCCTGACATCGTCAACGATTCGGCGAAGTACCAGAAGACTGCCAAGGCACACGCCGAACTGTCGGACGCCGTCGAGAAGTATCGCGAGTACAAGGACCTCACTAAGGGAATCGCGGACAGTAAGGCCATGCTGGCCGACGAAAAAGATCCTGACATGCGCGCCTACGCGCAGGAAGAACTCGACCGTCTGCAATCTCGCGTCACAGGCGTCGAAGAAGAACTCAAAGTTCTGCTGCTGCCCAAGGATCCGAACGATGAGAAGAACGTTATCCTCGAGATCCGCGCCGGCACCGGAGGCGACGAAGCCACGCTCTTTGCCGCCGAGATCTTCCGCATGTACACGCGTTATGCCGAAATGCAGCGCTGGAAGGTCGAGGTGCTTTCGGCGTCGGAATCATCGGCTGGCGGTCTGAAAGAAGTCATCGCCATCATCGAAGGGAATCGTGTCTTCTCGCAGCTCAAGTACGAAAGCGGGGTTCACCGTGTACAGCGCGTTCCCGCGACTGAACAGCAGGGGCGCGTCCACACCTCAGCCGTCACCGTCGCAGTGCTGCCCGAAGCCGAAGATGTAGACGTCAAAATCGAAGCCAAAGATCTTCGCATCGACACCTTCTGTTCTTCCGGCCCCGGCGGCCAATCCGTGAACACGACCTACTCTGCCGTGCGCATCACGCACATTCCAACCAACACGGTCGTCAGTTGCCAGGACGAAAAATCGCAGATCAAGAACCGCGAAAAGGGCATGCGCGTTCTGCGCAGCCGTCTGTACGAAATTGAAATGGAAAAACAGCAACAAGCCCTCGCCAAAGAGCGCAAGGCCATGGTGGGCTCCGGCGACCGCAGCGAAAAGATCCGCACCTACAACTTCCCGCAGAACCGGCTGACCGACCACCGGATCGGCTTCACCATCCACCAACTCGATGCCGTCATGGACGGCAAAATCCAGCCGCTCATCGAAGCTCTTATCACCCACTATCAGGCGGAGAAGCTGAAGCAGGAAA
>DATAUY010000281.1:0-13999 GCA_036268025.1 Candidatus Sulfotelmatobacter sp.
GGATATCCGATCTTGAATACGCTGTTTGGCTCGAAAAGTGTGCGGGGAAGAAAGAACCGGAAGAACGCCAGGAACCAAGCGACCAGAAAGCCGGTGACCATGGTCCAGACAAAACGGCGGCGATGGCGGTCGAGTTCAGTAGAGGGAGCGGTCGCGGCGACACCACCAGCGGCCGCAGCTTTCGAGGTTCCAACCGCGGGAGTGCCTACATACTTTGTCGCGTCCACCGCGGGCTTGACCGCGGGTTTGGCCGGCTCCGGATTGGCCTTTGGGGCCTCCAACTCCGCCATGAATCCCTCCTGTTTCTACCGTTGACTGCGATCCAGGCTCTAGTCTCCAGCGGCAGGCGCGTATTGCGGCGCTGCTAACTTCTTTCTGCTGCTTTCAACCGAAACCATGGACGAAACTTGCTGTCCCAAAGCTTCTTGCACGATCTGCGCCAGGGTGTCGATGAACTTTGGAGAATCGTTGAGTCCGGCACTCATTTCAAACTGTTCGATGCCGAGGCGATGCGCTTCTTCACGCGCCTGATGATCGATTTCGCCAAGCGTTTCCACGTGATCTGAGACAAATGCGATCGGCACTACGCAAACCTGGCGGACGCGCCCGGCGGCCAGCGTACGTAATGTGTGATGCAGGGAAGGCTGCAACCAGCGGCTTGCGCCGACTTTGCTTTGATAGCAAAGCCGGTGCGGATTGCTCCATCCGCCATGGTGCATCAGCAGCCGCACTGTTTCTTCGATCTGCCTCTCGTAAGGATCTCCCTTTTCGATCACCGAGATCGGAACGCTGTGCGCGCTGAAAACAATCTCCGGTCTTTCGGGGAAAGGGAATCGCGCCAGGGCGCAGTCTACCTTTTCGGAAAGGGCGTCCAGATAGCTGGGATTGCGATAAAACGTCTCGACGCAGCGGACTGGGATGTCATCCTGAAACAAACGGTTCCACTCGTTCAAGCTCGAGCCGGTCGTGGTGGATGAATATTGCGGATACAGCGGCAGGAGCACGATCTCATCGCATTGCGCCGCACGAAGCTGCTCAATAGCTTCGCTGGTAAACGGATGCCAGTAGCGCATCGCCACAAAACAGCGAGCGTCGATCCCCTGGCCGCGCAACTCTTGCTCTAGCGCGCGCGCCTGCCGCTCGGTGTTTGGCCGAATCGGCGAACCTCCGCCGATGACTGAATAGTGATGTTGCACCTTCCGGGCGCGGGTGGTGGAAATCAGCTTGGCAAGAGGTTTGCGCCCGATGCGGGCAAAAGGGAAGTCAATAATGTCAGGATCGCAGAAGAGATTATAGAGAAAAGGTTCGATCGATTCCAGCTTGTCGGGTCCCCCGAGCTGGAATAGAACGACCCCTACACGCCGTGTTGTGCGCGTCATTCCCCTCAATCCTTAGAACGGGGCAGGTTACTCCGAACCAGCGCACGAGTCAATGGCGGGCGGTGCAAAACTTTTCGCTAAGAAGCCAGAAAGTCACATCGGCGTTTGCAGAAATCACTTCCGCAATGCAATCTGATAAGAAATGCCCGAACTGCCCGACATATTGGCCTATCTGACCGCGTTGGAATCGCGCATCATTGGCCAGACTCTCCAGGCGATCCGTCTGTCGAGTCCGTTTCTGCTTCGGACAGTACAGCCTTCGCTCAAAGAAGCTGAGGGTCGCACAGTGAAGAAGCTGCAGCGAATCGGGAAACGCATCGCCATCGGACTCGAAGGCGATCTCTGGCTGGTCCTGCAGCTTATGATCGCCGGGCGATTGCATTGGCGGCCTCGCGATGCCAAGCTCTCCGGCCGTCAGAACCTCGCGGCGTTCGATTTCCCAAACGGATCGTTGGTTCTAACCGAGGCCGGAAGCAAGCGCAGGGCAGCTCTTCATTTGATTTCGGGAGAAACAAATCTCGCTTCGCTTGATGCCGGAGGGATCGATGTCTTCTCCTCAGATCTCCAGACCTTCCGCTCCGTTCTTACGGCAGAGAATCACACACTGAAGCGTGCCCTGACCGATCCACGCCTGCTCAGCGGCATCGGCAATGCCTACTCCGATGAGATCCTTCACGCGGCGCAACTTTCCCCCATCACGCTCACTAACAAGCTCACACCGGATGAATGGAATCGGCTGTTCGCTGCCACGCGCGAAACACTTCAACTTTGGATCGCACGCTTGGGAGACGAAGCCGATCGAGATTTTCCGGAAAAAGTCACTGCTTTCCGCAAGGATATGGCCGTCCACGGGCGATATGGCTTGCCATGCCCGCGCTGCGGCGATAAGGTCCTTCGGATCCGCTACGCCGACAAAGAAACCAACTACTGCGCGCGCTGCCAGACAGGCGGAAAAGTCCTCGCCGACCGCAGCCTCTCGCGCCTCCTCGGATCAGACTGGCCACGAACATTGGACGAACTGGAAGCCTTGAAGCGCCGCTAGACCGGACTTGTAGAAATTACGGGTATTGCTGGTCTGCGACGAAATGCTCGTGAACTCTAGTCGCCCGTTTGGAACGTCGGCACTCCAGAGGAATTGTTCCAGGCTGCGCCGCTCGAGCCGGCCGTGCCTTCACAAAAAATCCGAAAAGCGACAATCCAGAGTAGAAATAGCGGAATTGTGAGATAGCACGCCAGCATGATGAGAAGAGGATACGGTTCCACGGCGATGCGATAAAGATAGATCCCAGCCACCGAAGCCGAGAGAGCCAATACCCATCCCAACGAAAGCTTGTTGCCGGCCAGGTAATTGCCTAATGCCCATTCGGTGAGCAAAAGCATGGGCAGCATGACCATGGCGAGATCTTGCACATGAAGGTGATAGCTGATCAGGATGGTGCTTACGATCGCCACGGAGTACAGGGGCCCCGAATCGCGCGAATCTGGCGTTCGGAGCACCAGCCAGGTAGCCACAATTCCAACGATGGCTGAGGCCATGAAGACTACTGGAAGTATCTGTCCAACATCGAGCCAGTGGCGCAAGGTCCATCGAAAGAATCCACGGAGGTTCGGCATAAACCATGGAATGAATCCCCAGGGAGTCATCATGTCCTGATTCTTCAGCATGTATAGATAGTCTGAAATCACGTTCGGGCCAACCATCAGCAGCGAAATTCCCGCCACAGAGGCGGAACCGGTCGCGAAGCCAGCCACGCCTTTCCATTTTCGCGGCAGCAGCAGCACAAAAAAGGCAATCAGCAGGGCAAGATGGATCTTGAAACAGCCAAGGGCGAGGAGAAGTCCGGCGAGAAAAGGGCGTTCGGAATTCATCGCCCGGAAAGACAAGACAACGAACAGCAGGAAAAGCAGTGAATCCTGGCCTTCCCCAAGAACGTAGATCACGGGATAAGCGGCGATCAGGAACAGCACAATCGGAAGACCCGTCACTTGCCGTATAGCCATCGTGTAGGGGCGAAGGAGCCAGGCTATCAGGCAAATCAAACCTGTGTTCAACAGTGCCCAGACGATGAGAGCAGAGTGGTACGGAAGATAAGAAAGGGGCCAATAAAAGAGCAACTCGTAGGCAAGGTGATTGAAAGGCAGCATACCGCTCACCCTGGTTTCCGGATACAGCTTTACCTGCGCTACATTTTGGGTACGAAACTTGTATAAGTCATGGCCGTTGCCGGCTTTCACGATATCGATTCCCGTCATGAAGATTCGGAAATCAGTGAATGCCGGCCCACGCGTGAAATAGCCCAGAGTCTGATGGGCACTCAAGCCAAACGAAATCAAGCAAAACAACAGAAGTCCCAGGCGGGGAATCGGCCTGAGATATTCAGAGCTGAAATTGGATGTCACCGTAGAGAGATTCAGCATCGCGACCAGAATGAGAACACCGTCTTGATTCGTAACATACGGAGTGAGTTCCTCATATCATGCCGCGTTGCGGCGGGAAACTTTAGTCACGCATGGAATCGTTGTGCAAGCGACAGGCATTCTTCCTGACAGAGTGCTTCGGCAACCTAGAAACTGATCCCGGCAACCGGTACGGAAGGAATATCCCGTGAAGGAACCGGTAGAATCCTCCCAGCAACCTTGATAAGGTTCAAGTACTCTCCCGCCGGGGCGAGTGACGTATGAATGGATATTTCACTACCGACTCGCCGCCCGAGAGTCTGCTGAAATTCGAGTTCGGCTCGGCACGTGAGCGCGCCACATGGGTCTACGGCATGTTGCGCCGGATATTGAGTATCCCCACCGCTCAGCGTACGGACGAACTTTCGCAGTTGACCGCCAGCATTGATGCTCACCCGCGTCGCGAGGAAATCCGCGATGCTTTCCGCGAATTCTGGTCCCACCATTCATATGTGCGTGTCGCTTCCGAAGCCGGGCTACCCGACGAAATATTTCTGTTGCGCGAATTGTTTGTGCGCACGATGAAGCGCTTGCTGCCGGAAGATGAAGTTCGCGGAGATCTTTACGTTCTTCTCGATTCGCTTGGCCTCCGGGAGCGCGACGCTGCCTGGCTGATGTCATTGCCCGATGAAATCGTCGCATGGTGGGCCGACATCTTCCGCCTTTCTATGCCATCAATGCTTGCCTCGTGCAAGATTCTCGCGCTCCGCGCTGCCAACATCGCGTTGTCGCGGGACATGCTCATTCTCGCCAGTGACGATGACATCACCAAGTCCGCATTTTTCCACCTGCCTTCGCTGGTTGAGTCGGTCGTATTGCATCCCGACCAATTTCCCAAATGGCACGCGCAGCGCGATGCGTGCGTCTCTCAGTTGCGCCAGTTCAATGCGCGCACTGAGAAGGAAGGGACATCAGCGGGCCTGATTTTTCGTCTGCGGCTCTTGCGCTCGCTGCTCTGGAGAATTGACCAGGTACTCTCTCTCCGCCAGCCAGGTGCCGACCCTCGAAAATTCGCCGTATCGATGATCTACGGCTTCGCCTCGCAGCGCCGGATTTTCCGGATCGTCAACACTACCTTTCGGCGCATGGCGCGCAGCGTTGTAGAAAAAACAGGCAGAGTCGGCACGCACTACATTGCCCAGAGCGCGCGACACTGGCGGGCGATGGGAGCAGGCGCAATCATGGCCGGCGTCATTACGTGCTTCACCGCGATCGTGAAATACACGATCTCCGCCAAAATACAAGCGCCATTCCTCGTCGCTTTGGGACACTCGCTGAATTATGCGATCAGCTTCTTGATGATGCAGGCTGGTGGTTTCCTGCTCGCTTCAAAAATGCCCGCCGCGACGGCCGCAACACTGGTGGATGCCATGGAGGATCCGGACAAGGACCACATGGCCAGCCTGCGCGCGATTTCCCAGACTCAGACGATCGTCACGATCGGCAATCTGATCGGAGCGATTCCCGGTTCGATCGCCATGGATCGGCTATGGAATCTCGTTACCCACCATACTTTTCTCACTCAAGCCGAGGCCGAACACGGTGTTCACATGATGATTCCGCATCAATCGGGAACCATCGCGTTTGCGATCGTCACGGGCGTCTTGCTGTGGCTCTCGTCTCTGGCAACCGGTTGGACAGCCAACTACATTGCCGTAACCCGAATGGAGAGCTCAATCTCGAACAGTCTGCGCATTCGCGAGCGTCTCGGGCTTAAACGGGCAGCGGGTTTTGCCGAATGGGTTAAACACCAGGCTCCCGGATCGGTGGGATACGTCACGCTCGGATTTTTGCTGGGTACAGTGCCGATTCTCGTGGCTTTATTTGGAATACCGCTGGAAGTCCGGCACATTACGCTTCAGGCCGCCAGCCTTGGCTACGCCCTGGATGGCGTTTGGGTCTATGGAAGCCTCAATCGGCACGACGTTCTTTATTCGCTTTCTGGACTATTCCTGGTGGGCGTACTGAATATCTCGACTTCGTTCGTGCTTAGTTTCTTACTCGCGATTCGCGCCCGAGATGTTGGGAATGAAAAGGCCCGCTCATTCCTGAAAGAAGTGGGCCGCTCGGTAATAACCCATCCGGCTTCGTTCCTCCTGCCAACGCGCGAACAGGCAAAGACTTAACTGCGGTTAACGACCTTCCGGTGTAATTCCGGCCTTCACGTTTTCCATTTCCTCAATCACCGCGTCGGCAAATTCCGATGTTCCCGCCTGGCCGCCAATGTCTCGCGTCAATTTTTCTCGATGACGATAGACCCGCTCCAAGGCATTGCGAATCTGGGTGGAGGCTTCGTGCTCGCCGAGATGCCGCAGCATCAACAATCCGGAGCGCAGCAGGGCCGTAGGATTAGCGAGGTTCTTGCCGGCAATATCCGGCGCGGAGCCGTGTACAGCTTCAAACACGGCGCACTCGTCGCCCAGATTCGCGCTGGGCACAAAGCCCAGGCCGCCGACGAATGCCGCGCACAGGTCGGAAATGATATCTCCGTACAAGTTCTCCATCACCAGAACGTCGTACTGATATGGGTTCATCACCAGCTGCATGCAGGTGTTGTCGACGATGTGCTCCGCATAAGTGACTTCGGGATAATCCTTCGCGACGGTGCGAGAGCAACGGAGAAAGAGACCATCCGACAGCTTCATGATGTTGGCCTTGTGGATGGCATGAACCTTCTTGCGCTGATTTTTCCGCGCGTATTCGAACGCGAATTTCGCAATGCGGGTTGAAGCTTTTTCCGTGATGATCTTCAGGCTCTCGATGACCCCAGGCACGACCTCGTGCTCAAGCCCCGAGTACAGACTCTCCGTGTTTTCCCGCACGATAATCAGATCAACATCAGGATAACGAGTCGGGATATGCGGCAGGTTGCGAATCGGCCGGAAGTTCGCGTAAAGCTCGAACTTTTTGCGTAGCGCCACGTTGATACTCGAGAATCCGCCGCCGACCGGCGTCGTAACCGGACCCTTCAACCCCACGCGAGTGCGCTCGATTGACTCGATTAGTTCTTTGGGGATGTATTCGCCCGACTTCTCATAGGCTTCCGCGCCCACGGCGAAAGTTTCCCAGTCAAACTTGACCCCGGTCGCCTCCAGGATGCGGACCGTCGCCTTCATGACTTCAGGCCCGATGCCGTCTCCCGGAATTAGCGTTATTTTATGACCCATAGCCTGTTCGTCATCCTAAGCGCAGCGAAAGATCTATGCATCGCTACTGCCAGATGCAAGTGCCTATTGCCCCTTTGCTTTCACCAAATCTTTCAACTCATTCATGAACTCCTTCACATCTTTGAAGTCGAGATAGACGGAAGCGAAGCGCACATACGCAACTTTGTCGTACCGGCGCAGGCGATTCATGATTAATTCGCCGAGTTCGCTGGTTTTGCGCTCGCGTTCGGCCGATTCGATCACAAATCCTTCGGCCTCATTCACGATCTGCTCCAGTTTGCTGATTGGTACCGGACGCTTCTCGCACGCCCGCAGCAGACCATTGAGCACTTTTTGCCGGTCAAATTTCTCCCGCCTGCCGTCCTTCTTGACGACCATGTAGGGAATTTCGTCTATGCGCTCGTAGGTGGTGAACCGTTTGGCGCACTTCAAACATTCGCGACGCCGCCGGATCGATTCGGCTTCCTTGCTCTCGCGCGAATCAACCACCTTGTCATTCGCAAACCCGCAAAAAGGACATTTCATGGCGCGTCAGTGCTGTTTTGAGCAGAACAAAAATTGTAACAGCAGGAACAGGAAACCGCGGAAGCGCCTCGGTTTGCTGCGTACGTAGAGAGTCAAGTTCGTAACGGGGTTAACCTGATTTGACCGGGCGGTGATTGGTTATTCCGTGAGTACCGCCTTCGTCAGGTTCCGCGGATGGTCCACGTCATATCCCTTATTCACCGCGACGTGGTACGCGAACAACTGTAAAGGAATTACTTCGAGGATGGGCAGCAGCAACTCCGGAGCAGCGGGAACATAAAAAACGTGGTCCGCCACTTCCGCGACTTCTTTGTCGCCTTCGGTAGCAACCGCTACCAGCGGCCCGCGCCGCGACTTTACTTCTTTCATCACGTCCAGCGTCCGGCGGTACCGCAACACCGAATCCGGATCGACGTCGTCACGGCTGGCCAGCACCACGACCGGCAATTTGTCATCTACCAGTGCGTTCGGGCCATGCTTCAGTTCTCCCGCAGGATAGCCTTCGGCGTGAGCGTACGAAATCTCTTTCAGCTTCAGCGCTCCCTCGCGCGCAATCGCGTAGTGGACGCCGCGTCCGAGGTAAAGGAATTTTTCCGCCTTGAAATGAATGGCTCCAAACTCTTCCGCGAGCCGGTCCCAGGGCGCGAGATTGTTCTCAATCGCTTCCGGCAAACGTTTGAGCTGCTGCAAGTGAGCGCGGCTTACCTCAGAGGTCATGCGGCCGCGCTTTCGCGCCAGAAACAGAGCCATCAGATACAGAATCGTGACCTGCGTCGTGAAGCTTTTAGTGGCGGGGACCGACAGTTCGGGCCCGGCGCCCGTGATCAGGGCAGCCCCGGCCTCGCGCGTAATCGTTGTGTCCTGCCTGTTTGAGATCGCTATCGTCTTCATGCCACGCGTCAGCGCCTCGCGCTGCGCCGCCATGGTGTCCGCCGTTTCGCCCGATTGCGTAATCACCATCACGATTGGATCCACCGCCGCATGGGTGGAACGGTAGCAATATTCGCTGGCATATTCGACGTCGACAGGGACACCGGACAAATCTTCGATCATGATTTCGCCGGCGAGGCCAGCGTGCCGGCTCGATCCGCTGGCGGCGATGATTACTTTCTCGAAAGTCAGCAGCGCACTTTCAATCGCATCCAATTCACCGGGGAAAATAATGTCATCTTTCAAATGCTTCGCGATGGTCTTCTCAATCGCGACCGGCTGTTCGTAGATTTCCCGTCGCATGGCATGGGAGTGCTCGTTGCTGCCCGCGTTCTTCCGTGCTTCGTTCGGAGTCTTCATAGGAAAATAAAAAGCCGCTAACTGCCCGCCCCTTCAAAGTGCGCTTCAATTTCTTCCAAAGTTTTGCCCTTCGTCTCAGGCAGGAACCATACTGCCGTGACGAAATAAATCACCGTGCAGGCCGCAAACCCGAAGAACATCGTCGAATAGCCGTATTTGCCGACCGTAGGAAGAAAAATCGCTGCAATGGTGGTTGACACCGCCTGATTCAACACCAGCGCAATGCTCATTCCGTTCGATCGGATCCGCGTCGGCATCAACTCTGACAGAGCGAGCCACACACACACACCGGGGCCGATGGCATACGACGCCATGAAAATGAAGAGTGTGATCGCAACCACCCAGCCATTGCGTGATTCCGGAACTGGTGTAATCAGCGCATTTTCGATTTTCAACGGCGCGTTGCGCGCAGCGTCGAGATCACCGAACGGGTTCGAGAAGAATGCGACGACCTTGTTCGCAGGGATCGCTCCATCGCGATTAATCTCAATCGGTTTCGCACCCGGATCGTCCGACCGCACAACGTGGCTTGCCGCGCGAAAATCTCCGTAGGAATAAATCACGACCAGCGACGTCGGGTGGTTCGCGTCAGAACTTAACAGCTTGCCGGCCAAATCCTTGTTAAAGACCATCCGCAGGGTTTGATCTGGTGCGATCATCGCCTGTACTGCGCTACTTGTATCCACCCTCAGCTTCTCTGTGTTTCGGAAAAGAAGGCCGGTGCAGACCAGCGAAATAATGATGCCGGCAGTGCCAATCGCCAGTAGAAACTTCCGGCCTTTCTTGTCGACGAGTACGACGCCGCCGAAGGTGACGAGAAAGTTGATGATCGTAAATACGACATAGCCCCAGTGCGCGGCGATATCTGACAGCCCGCTTTGCAAGAGAATGTTGGTGTTGTACGCAATGATCGAGTTAATTCCCGTTGCTTGATTGAAAGCCAGGATGATGCAGGCCAGCACAAAGGGAATTACGTACTTCCGCCGCAGCAATGACTCCTTCGTCTTTGAGCCGGCACTCTTCGCCTTCTCCGCGGCGCTGATCTCTTCCATCTCTTTGAGTTCGAGATCGGCCTGGTCCTTTGTCCGTGAGCGGAGCAGTGCCGCATGCGCAGCTTCTTGTTTTCCCCGTCGCAGCAGCCAGCGCGGGGATTCTGCCACCATGAAACTGCCAATCACAAACAGAATTCCGGGAGGCAGCGATACCCAGAAAATTCCGCGCCACGCCGAATCTTTGAAAGCCAGCAGCCTTGCCGCGTCGCCGAGTTTCGCCACCTGATCCACGCGATAGCTGAAGTAAGCTCCCACCAGAGCGGCGATCACGATTCCAAGAGTCAGCAACCACTGAAAAATACCCGTGCCCTTGCCGCGGTTCGACGCAGTCAAACATTCGGCCAGATAGAGCGGCACTACCACGCCAATCAATCCCGCGCTGATTCCCTGCAGAAGTCGCCCAAAGACCAGAGGACCATATCCATGCGCCAGGGCGATCATCGGAATGCTTATGACGAACATCACGCCGCTCACCGCCATCAATGATCTGCGGCCCAGCCAATCGGCAAGCAATCCCGCGAACAGCGTCGAAATCACACTGCCCAGCAACACTGCGGCTACCACGATGGAAAGCTGGCCGCCGTTGAGGCCAGAGGTCGCTTCGAGATAGGGCAGCGCGCCGGCAATGATGCCGACGTCGACTCCGTAGAGAAGTCCACCCAGTCCCGCCACAATCAGAAGGAAGCGGTTGTAGAAAATCTTATTGTCGTCGAGAACAGAGGAACCTGTCGCGATGTCAGCAGTCATAGGTGTGTTGCGCTCGTGCCAGGGACACGCCACGCAGTGAACTTGGGCGCGATTAAAGCACCCTGAATTGTAGCCTAGCGCTCTCCCAAGACCACATCGAGCGCTATGATTGTGGACCTTTTTCCAAAGGCAGGCTAAAGGAAAATACCGATCCGCTTCCCAGTTGGCTCACAACGCTAACCGTTCCACCGTGGGCTTCCACAATCACCTTTGCAATCGCCAGGCCCATGCCGGTTCCGGGAGCCGTGTAGCGCTGATTCTGACCGCGATAGAACTTCTCAAAGATCAACGACTGCTCAAACGAATCAATGCCGGGCCCGCGATCGGCAATGCTCGTCACCAGTTTGTCGCCCTGCACTTCGCTGACAATATTGATCGGTGTTCCGGGTGCGGAGTATTTCCCGGCATTTTCCAGCAAATGCATCAGCACTTCGCGGATGCGCGAAACATCCATTCGCACCTTGGGCAGGTCTCTTGGTACATGCTGTTCTATCGGATGATCTTCGACGGAAGCCTTCGCATCCTGCAATGCAGGTTCCAGCGCCTCAAGGATTGTGTGCCACTCCAGATCCAGCTTGAACATGCCGGAGTCGAGCTGAGCCATCTCGGCAGCTTCGCCCACCAGTCGATTCAAGCGGTCGGTCTCTTCATCGATGACGCTTAACAAATCGCGCCGGGCCTTTTCTTCCAGATTCGCTCCTGAAATCAATGTCGTTACGCTTGCTTTAATCGAAGTCAGCGGCGTCCGGAATTCATGTGTGACCGAATCCAGTAACGCGGTCCGTAGGCGTTCGTGCTCCTGTTCGGCCCGATTCTTGCTGAGTGCCTCCAGCGCCCGCGCACGCTCGACTCCCAGTCCGGCGAGACTTCCGAGAGCGTCCAATGTTTCTCTAGACAGCTCGCCTCCGGCGATTCCAAGCGCTCCGACTGTGCGCATCCCTAGCCGTAGCGGTACGTATGAAACGCCGCCCTGAGTGACGGGTTCCCCGCGCAGCAAGGTCGAACGTAACACGCTTTCCTCAAACTTCGCATCCAGCGACGAGCGGTAAACCGAGGAATGATCGGCGGCCACAGCCGCAACACTCCCAACCGAAAATGTTTCCTGCACGTACCTGGGTAAGGCATTCAGAAGTTCGAGGACATTCTCCGCTGCGAGCAATCGCTGGCTGAGGCCGTAAAGCCGCTCCACTTCTCGCCGCCGCTGCTTGGCGCCCTCAGCTTCGCGCCGGGCGCGCTCGGCAAGATTGCTCGCCACCAGCGCCGTGACCAGAAATGCAAAGAGCGCCACCCAGTTCTGCGGATCTGCGATTGTGAAAGTCTTGAATGGAGGTAGGAAAAAGAAATTAAACGCCGCGGTTGCGATGACCGCCATGACCGCCGCATAACGCAAGCCCCAATAAGCGGAAGTCAGAAGGACGGTCACCAGAAACATCAATGCGACGGTGGTCTGATTTACGTGCAGCCGGAAGTCGACCGCGGTGATCGCGATGACGGCCGCCAGAACGACTGCGAAGCGCCACGCCTGTATCGAAGACGGCGTTTTCACTCCCGCATTGTACGATGGAGATGACTTTTCCTCTGCCGCGAACGACAATAGCAGCGATGCCGAAGACGCCAGACGAGTGGTTGAACGAAATTTCGTCCGATAAGTCTCGCGGCATTTTCAAATTGTTCCTCGGTTACGCTCCCGGAGTCGGCAAGACGTACAACATGTTGAGCGAGGCAATCCGCCGCGCCAGCCGTGGCGAAGATGTTGTCATCGGCGTGGTTGAAAGCCACGGCCGCAAGGTCACCGCTGAACTTGCGGGCAAGCTCGATCGCATCCCGCCACGCAAACTCGAATACAAGGGAACTGTCTTCGACGAGATGGACGTGGATGCCATTCTGGATCGCAAGGCCGCCGTCGCTGTCATTGACGAACTCGCGCACACCAATATTGAGGGCAGCAAACACGCAAAGCGCTACGAAGACGTAATGGAGTTGCTGGACGCGAAGATCGATGTGCTTTCGACGATGAATGTTCAGCACGTCGAGAGCCTCGGGCCGACAGTCCAGCAGATTACCGGTATACAAGTGCGTGAGACTGTTCCCGATTGGGTGATGCAGCGAGTGGACGAAATCGTGCTTGCTGATCTGACTCCGCAAGCGCTGCAAAAGCGAATGGAACGCGGCGATGTTTATCCGGCGGATCGCGCCCAGCGCGCTCTTGCCCACTTTTTCCGGCCCGGCAATCTGATTGCATTGCGCGAACTGGCGCTTAAACAAGTCACCGGAGTCGTGGACCGCAGCCTCGACGCCTTCCTCGAAAAGGACGGCACGCAGGCCGCGCACACGGCGCGTGAACGGATTGCGGTCTGTGTGAGTTCAAATCCGGCGGCGCAGTACATCATTGCCCGCGGATCGCGCATGGCGCAGGCCCTCGGCGGCGATCTCTATGTCTTTTACATCGACGTCGGCCGCGACACTCGCCCGGAGGATCAGAAGACACTGGCCGAGAACATTCGCTTCGCAGAAAATCTAGGCGGGCGCATTGTCCGCACTTCCGGCGGAAGCATCGCCGATGGTCTTGCCCAACTCGTTCGCGAGAACCACATCACGCAGGTAATCTTCGGCCGCTCTGCCCGCAGCGGCTGGCAGCGCTACTTGTATATGTCGGCCATTCAGCGCTTCCTGCGCGATTCGCCGTCGGTTGATATTCACATCATCACGCAGGAGGCACGGTAGTGGTCGACCGCCCGCATATTCTAGTGGTGGACGACGAATCGCAAATCACGCGCGTGCTCCGCACCAGTCTTTCCGCGCAGGGATACGACATTCGCGTCGCCAACAGCGGTGAGATGGCGATCGAGATCATGAAAGACTGGCAGCCCAGCCTGATCATTACGGACCTCTCGATGCCCTCGATGGATGGCATCGAACTCACGCGCCATGTCCGGGCGATTTCGCAGGTTCCGATCGTGGTCCTCTCGGTACGTGACAAAGAGCAACAGAAGGTCGAGGCACTCGATGCCGGCGCCGATGACTACGTCACCAAGCCCTTCGGCATGAATGAACTCCTGGCGAGAGTAAGGGCAACTCTGCGCCGTGTGCCAGCCGACAACGAAGCGGATCCTGTAATCGAGATTGGCGACTTCCGCATTGACACCGCCGCGCATAAGGTCATGGTCAAGGGCGCGGAAGTTCGCCTGACTCCAAAAGAATTCGAACTCCTGGTTTTCATGGCGCGGCGCCCCGGCAAAGTGATTCAACACCGCACGTTACTCGGAGCCATTTGGGGCGGGCAAAGTACCGAGCAGACGGAGTATCTCCGAGTCTTCGTTGGCCAGTTGCGCAAGAAACTCGAGACCGACAAATCCTCACCCCGCTATATCGTCACCGAGCC
>DATAUY010000282.1:0-6727 GCA_036268025.1 Candidatus Sulfotelmatobacter sp.
AACAAAGTCATTTCAAAATAGAACTGCCGTTATTATTGTCCGCGGGCCATCTCAACCGCGCGCAGCAACGCCTGCGCCTTGTTCATGGACTCCTGAAACTCGCTCGCCGGGTCGGAATCGGCCACGATTCCTCCTCCTGCCTGAAGATAAGCTTTCTTGCCCTTCATCAGCACCGTGCGGATGCCGATGCAGGAGTCGAGATTTCCGGCGAAGTCGGCGTAGAGTACAGATCCGCCGTAGATCCCGCGTCGCGTCGGCTCCAACTCTTCGATAATCTGCATCGCGCGTACTTTGGGCGCGCCACTGAGAGTCCCGGCAGGAAAGCAGGCGGCCAGCGCGTCGAGCGCGTCGAGATCTTTACGCAGCGTTCCTTCCAGCGCCGAGACGAGATGCATAACGTGCGAATAGCGCTCCACGTACATCAGGTCTTTCACTTTGACGGAACCATATTCGCTGACGCGGCCGAGGTCGTTGCGGCCGAGGTCCACCAGCATGACGTGCTCGGCGCGTTCTTTCTCGTCATTGCGTACTTCCTGTTCGAGACGCGCGTCTTCAAGCAGGTCGCGGCCTCGTGGCCGCGTGCCCGCGATCGGGCGGTATTCCAGTTTGCGGCCGGTAACGCGAACCAGCATTTCAGGGGACGAACCGAGAATGTGCGTATCGCCGGAACGCAGGAAGTAGAGATACGGCGACGGATTCACCTGCCGAAGCGCGCGGTACAGATCGAAGGGAGCAACCTCTGGAACAAAATCCATGCGCTGCGAAAGCACCACCTGAAAGATGTCGCCCGCGGCGATGTACTCCTTGCAGCGCTCGACGCGCCGCATGTGGGCTTCGCGAGTCGTGCTGGCGTGCACCTTGAGTTTCCTGGCCTTCACTTTCGCAGACTTGCGCCACAGGGCAGGGCGCAGACCGGCAGCGAGCTTGCGCTCGAGAGCCCCAATATCACGAACGGCGCGATCATACGCGTGGCGCGGGGATTCCCGCGAGACATCGGCGGCCGCCATGATGTGAATCTGATGGCGCAGATGATCGAAGGCCAGCAAGCGGTCGAAGAACATCAACTCCGCGTCGGGAAGCTGTAGGTCGTCTTTTGCGTGCTCGCCGATGTTTTCGAGTTGGCGGATGATGTCGTACGAAAAATATCCGACAGCGCCTGCGATGAAGGGCGGCAAGCCATGAATACTGGCGGGTCGGTGCTCGCGGAGCAAATGCTTGACGACCTGAAAAATGTTCTCTTCGATGATCTCGTGCTCGCGCCCGCGACGGATCTCGACCTTCCCTTCTCTCGCTTTGACCAGCATGTTCGGCCGCGCGCCGAGAAATGTGTACCGCCCGATCTGTTCGCCGCGCTCCACCGATTCGAGCAGGAACGCGTGCGGTTCGTTTTGAGCGATCGCGAGAAATGCGGAGACCGGCGTGAGCAAATCGGCGCTCACCGACTTGACAACAGGAACCAGTGTGGCCTCTTTGGCGAGGCGGGAGAATTCCTTGAAGTCGGGTCGCAGCATCGGAGATGTCGCCGGCTGGCGCATTGAACCCGCCGGCACGGCCTTCCATTATAGGGGACGGCTTTGAAGATACTGTCACGCTAACCAGATGCACAGAGTTTCGTCAAAAATCGCAGAACGGCGTATGCTTCCTGGCCAAAGTGAACACCCGCTGGAGCCTTACATGAGCGTCACTATCGCGAACCCCGTTCCTGCCCTAAAGTCGCCAACTACAACCCGCATCGCATCCATCGATCTCATTCGCGGAGCAGTGATGGTCCTGATGGCGATCGATCACGTCCGGGTCTATTCCGGCCTTCCCGCGGGCGGTCCGACTCCCGGGATTTTCTTCACGCGCTGGATCACTCACTTCTGCGCGCCGGCTTTCATCTTTCTCGCAGGTACCAGCATTTTTCTCTACGCCCGGAAACACGCCGATGTTTCGCGCTATCTGCTCATTCGCGGATTCTGGCTCATCCTTCTCGAACTCACATTCCTGCGCGTGGCCTGGACGTTCAACTTCGACTTTCGCCACTACGAGATGGCCGGAGTGATCTGGGTGATCGGTGTTTGCATGATCTTGATGGCAGGACTCGTGAAGCTGCCTGTGACTGTCATCGGCACGGTCGGCGTAATCATCATTGCTGCCCACAACCTGATGGATCCGCACATGGGCAAGCTGATCGAAGGGCTCGACAGCAACTCGCTCTCCGGCCTATGGAAAATTCTCTACGTCGGATTTTTCGCCGGACCAATTCAGTTTGGCTCGGATGGCCCGAGCCTGACCGTGCTGTATTCGATCATTCCATGGATTGGCGTCATGGCGGCGGGTTACGCCTTCGGCAAGATCGTGATCATGCCACGGGCGGAAAGATCCCGTCTTTGCTTCGCGATCGGGCTTTCGGCCATTGCGCTCTTTATCGTGCTGCGCGGATTCAATCTGTATGGAGACCCGCGCCCGTGGCACGCCGCTGCCCAGGGACGGAATGGCGCGCCGCCGATGCCGGCTATGCTGTCTTTTCTCAACACCACCAAATATCCGGCGTCGCTTTCTTTCCTGCTAATGACTCTCGGGCCGATCATCGCGCTGATTCCATTGATCGAAAATCTCTCCGGCGCTGCCGCCCGCGTGATCACGCTGTTTGGGCGCGTGCCTTTCTTCTATTACATGCTGCACATACCGCTCATCCATGCACTCGCGCTGGTTGTGTCGAAGGTGCGACTCGGCTTCGTCAGTCCGTGGCTCTTTGCAAACCATCCGATGGGCAATCCCGAGCCGCCTGACGGTTATATCTGGAGCCTTCCTCTGCTCTATCTCATCTGGGCGATTGCCATCGTTCTGCTCTACTTCGTGTGCCAATGGTTCGCCGATCTGAAGGCCCGCCGGACCGATTGGTGGTTGAAATATTTGTAATTACCTACCGTAAAGCCATCCTCACCGATTACGCCTCTTTGGGCAGCGGCTCGCTACCCCAAACTTTGGTCACTTGTTGGACTCTGACCAAAGACTAAAATCAACGATAACCCAAGTATTATGAGTAGTTTTTGCGGCAGTCCGTATGGACTGCGCCGCTGAGGACGAGGATTAAATCACAGCCCGCCGTCAGCGAGCCAAATCAATGGGGGAGATGCTCACGGCCGGCAACCGGCCAGGCGGCATTCGTTTATGCAAGTGAAGTTTTGGGGCGTGCGCGGCTCGACGCCCACGCCACAGTCCGAGAACCTGCGCTACGGAGGCAATACTTCGTGCGTAGAGGTGCGCGTCAAAGATCAGATTTTCATCCTTGACTGCGGCACCGGCTTCCGCACGCTTGGACACGAACTGGAACGCGAGTTCGGCGACAACCCTTTCACTGCGCACGTCTTCGTCTCCCACTTCCATTGGGACCACATTCAGGGCATGCCATTCTTTCGGCCGCTTTACAATCGCCCGAATAGCCAGTTCTATTTTCATTCCTCCGCACGAAGCCGCCGCCTTGAGCAAGTCATGGCCGAACAGATGGCTGCTCCTTACTTTCCCGTCAATCTCGACTACATGCGCGCCCAGCGCCGCTTTTACGACATTGAAAACGGTTCCATCCCGATGGAAGATGGCATCAAGATCAAGACAGCATTTCTGAACCATCCGCAGGGATGCATCGGCTTCCGCATCGAAACCAGCGAGGGCGTACTCGTCTACGCCACCGACAACGAACCCGGCGATCCTCACTTCGACAAGAATGTGCGCAAGCTGGCCGAAGGCGCCGACATTCTCATCTACGACGCGCAGTACCTGCCGGAAGAATATGAAGCGCGCCGCCGCGGTTGGGGACACAGCCACTGGCGCGAAGCCGTGAACATCGTTATGGAAAGCGGCGCGAAAGAATTGATTCTCTACCATCACGATCCCGACCACACCGACGCCATCGTCGACAAGGTAGTCGCGGACGCGCGGAACTACTACCCCAAAGTGCAGGCTGCGTCCGAAGGCATGACCCTAAAGCTGTAGAGTTTTTCCGCTTCAGCCAAATGGAGACGGACTCGGCAACCGTGAAACTGTCTTAGTCTTCGACAAACTTGGAAACGTCTGGAGGCGACATAAGACCGATGGAGATCGCCAGTTCCTGCGCCCGCCGCAGGTTGCCTTTCGCCGCCTGTTTCCCGGCTTCGTTGTAACCGACGATTGCGTAGTAAATGGCTCGATCGAAAAACTGGTTGAGCAGGCGATGCAATTCGAGTTCTCCATGCAGTTCGATGATGTTGTCGGCAATCGCTTCCCGCCGGAGAAACTCCCAGAGATAGTCGCGCGTCACCATGAGGGCCCACACGAACTGGTGCAGGCTGATGCCTTCCGCCGCGCGTTCCGTGGCGATGAAACGGAACCGCTGTGCAATGTCGTCCTCGGTCTTCTGCAGAAGCCATTCGGCGAGATTGTGATAAACCTCGTTCGCCGCCAATCGCAGTTCCTTGGCGGGAATCTTGCGGTAATCCGAAGTGCGCTCCGACTTGCGAAGTTCTTCACTCAGCCCGCTCGATAACGCTTCAGAATGATTCTCGATCAGACGCACCAGCCTGATACCCAACATCGTTCGTTTCTCCTTTGGACTTGCCCTATAGATATAGATGCGGCGGCGCCCACTTGGGATTCCAGGGCGCGCAGTCAAATGTGTCGTAACACGATATATAGCAAAATGAAGCACTTCGGCCCGGAACCACACGTTACAAACGTAAGTATTAGCGTCTTCGCATGTTAGACTTCGCCTCATTCCGAGGCTTTTATGTTCCGATTCGCGTTCTTGTGGACATTGTTGTGCGCCGTCTCAGCCTCTGCTGCGGCGCAAGCTCCTGATATTCCTGAGGCCGGCTCGGTCGAAGCAATCGCCGCAGCGACGACCGGTCCTCATTTCATTTCTTCCTGGGTTTCGTATGTTCCGCAGTCCGCGACCGTTCCATCGCCGGAAAAATTCTTTGGGCGGATCATGGGCGCTCCGGGAGAACTCGCGGGAACAGAAAAAACTTATGCCTACGCACGAGCGCTGGCGGCAGCAAGTTCACGAGTCCGAGTATTCACGATCGGGCATAGCGAAGAAGGCCGCGAAATCCTGATGATCGCCATCGCCGATGAAGTCGGCATCCACGATTTGGAGAAGCTAAAGGCCGCAACCGCGGCCTTGGCCGATCCGCGCAAAACAGACAAAGCCGCGGCAGAAAAACTGATCGCGAGTTCGCGCCCCGTCTATTACTTCAACGCAGCCCTGCACTCGGACGAGACCGGCTCGACCGAAGCCATGCTCGAACTCGCCTACCGGCTGGCCGTCTCCGAGCAGCCAATGGTGCGGCGTATCCGTGAGCAGTTAGTGGTACTCATCAATCCGATATCGAACCCCGATGGGCGCGACAAGGTCGTGGATTGGTTCTACCGCTACCTGAAAGGCAAGACCGACCGCAGTTCCCTTCCGCGCCAGTCGCCGCCGTATTGGGGAAAATACGTCTTCGTCGACCTTAACCGCGATACCCATCAGCAGACGCAAGAAACCACCAAGGCCGTCCACCGTATGTTTCACGAGTGGCACCCGACCGTTGTGCATGATCTGCACGAGGGCGTGCCGCTCATGATGACCTGGAACGGCACCGGTCCTTACAACCCCAATATCGATCCGATCACTTACACCGAATTTCTTCAAATGAGCATGCACGAAGTCGAGGCCATGACCGCAATGGGCATGCCGGGAGTTTCAACGTGGAACTTCGGCGAGGCCTTCGCGCATCTTTATCTCGATTCCGTCGCCATGAATCACAACAGCATCGGGCGCGGCTACGAAACCATGGGCAACGGGAGCGCCGAGACCGAACTTCGCGCAATCTCACCAGGCTCGACGACGATGGAGTGGTACCGGCCGCTTCCTCCGCCAAAGGAAGTGACGTGGTCGGCGCGCGACAATCTCAACTATCAGGAGACTGGATCCCTCGCGGCGCTCGATGACGCGGCAGTTCATTGCAAAGAAATGCTGCGCAACTTCTACCAGAAATCGTGGGACTCATGGCAAAAGGGGTTGAACGAACCTCCATTTGCGTTTCTGATTCCGCAGGACCAGGGTGATCCTGCGCGAGTCGCGCAAATGGTTGGACGGCTCATCGGTCAGCGCATTGAAGTTGCGCAGGCGCAGAGCTCGATTCAACTGAAGGATGGCAGTTTCCCGGCCGGAACTTACGTCGTTCGTCTCGACCAGCCGTATCGCAACTACGCGGTTGACCTGCTCACCGCACAGCATTATCCAAAAGATGGAGAGCCTCCGTACGATGATGTTTCGTGGGAACTGCCGGCCAACTACCACCTTGAAGTCGCCACGACCACTGACGCAACAATCCGCGGAGTCGCACTCACTCCGCTCACCGAACTCCCGCACATTGCTGGACATATCAGCGGAATCGGTCCCGTCTATTTGCTGAAAGACACCGGACAGGAATCGCTTCTTGCGGCGCGCTATCGCCTGACAAATTTCGAAATCCGGATTGCTGAAAAGGAATTCGTGCAAGATGGCATGAAATATCCTGCCGGCTCGTGGATTCTCTCGGATCAACCCGGATTGCGTGATGCACTGCAATCCGCATCCGCCGAACTCGGCCTTGATTTCACCGAAGTTGCGACAGTACCCAACATCCCGCATCACAAAGCAACCGTTCCCCGCATTGGCGTATGGGTGCCTTGGGCCGACACGGATTCCATCGGATGGATCCGCTATTCTCTCGATCAACGC
>DATAUY010000283.1:0-8378 GCA_036268025.1 Candidatus Sulfotelmatobacter sp.
GGACAGTAAGTACTTTACTCTCGGCGAGAAGCAGAGGCTAGCGGTGTATGAACCGTACCTCGCTAAAGCCGAGCCAATCAATCTGCACTTTCTCGTTCGCACCTCCGCATCGCCAAGCGGCTACGTAAAGGCCGTAACCAACGAACTGGGCGAACTCGACGCCACGGCGGCAATCGAAACGAAACCGATGAGCCAGGCGCTGGGACTAGCCTTGTTGCCAAGCCAGATCGGGGCGGTAATGCTGGGATCGATGGGGATACTAGGACTCACGCTAGCGGCGATCGGCTTATACGGCGTGCTCCTATATTCAGTGTCGCGCCGCACCAGAGAAATTGGTCTACGCGTTGCTCTGGGAGCAAGCCCATCAGACGTATTACGGCTGGTGGGTCAGCATAGTCTGGTCCTGGTGGGAACCGGAGTGATTGTAGGTTTGGCGCTCGCATTATTTGCCATGCAGCCACTCACGCTTTTCCTTGTTCCCGGCTTGAGCACGGTCGATTCGACAGCGTTGCTGGAAGTGATCGGCGTGCTGATCTCAGTTACCGTGCTGGCCACACTGACGCCGGCCGTTCGCGCCTTGCGCGTCGATCCGATGGTGGCGCTGCGATACGAATGAGCCCGCTTCTCAGTGCTGCTCTAAGACAAGGATCTTGCTTCCGCTGATCTCGATGCGCTTCTTTTCTAAGAAGTTTAAGCCACGGAAAAAGGATTCGGCGTCTTCCTGCTGATCGGGACGGACGAAAGGGTGGCTTGCAAGCACAATGCGCTTATGAAAGAAGTTGGCGCACTCGCGGTCGCCGAGGTGACGATCAAACACGGTGAATATGGTCTTTGATAACGACTCGGAGACGAAGACGACGCACGAATCTCCGGTGAGTTCTGGCGCAACCAGACGGGCAGCTTTCGCCACGTCATAGGGCCGAATCGTAAAATCCTCGATGTCGCCGGCAACGCAAATCAGAACGAGGAACGCGGCGATCGCAGAGGCGATGAGAGGTAGTTTGCGGGTTGAACTGATCCAATCGAGCGTAGCGGATGTCAGCAGGACCATACCGGGAAACGCCCAGAAGATTTGGTCGGCGGAAAAGAACCCGCTCGAGGTTGCTCCGATGATGAGAGCGAGGGAGATGGTGCTGAGAACTCCTCCCATCAGGCAGATCAGGCGCACACGCTTAAGCAACATCGGTTCGGGGAGCTTGAGGGCGCGCCAACCGCCGACGAAAGTTCCGGCAAGCAGCAGCGGCGATAAGAGATAGCCCGCCCAACCAGGGGCCGAGAGTTCGCGAAGAGCGACAACGAAGGCGTCCGAGCCAAACGCGAAATGACCGCCCTCGTAGAGCCAAGCCTTCGCGGCGAACGGATGGGCCCAAAAAACAAACGGAAGGAAAAGTAGCACCGGTACGGCTGTTGCGGGAAGTGAGATCCAAATGATGCGGCGAACCTCTTTCCGGTTCACGAATACGAGCAACCCCAATAAGTAACCGGCAGCGGGCAGGTACGAAAAGGGTTCTGTGTAAAGGCAAAGCGTGAGGAAGACCGAATAGAGAATGGCATCGCGGATGGCTCCGGTTTCGGCTAGGCGCACAGAGTATAGCGTCGCGAGCAACAGGAAGAAGAGTGCCTCTTCCGTGGCAATGCCTTGGGGTGCGAATTGGTAATGTATCGGGACCAGCACAAACAGACAGGTTGCGAGCAGAGGCTGCTGTAACGGGATGCGACTTGCAATCCGAGAAAAGACATAGGCGGCAGAGAGCGCGAATAACAACGCCGGCAACCGGGCAGCCAAGAGCGAATGGCCGAGCAGTAGCAAGAACGGAAACTGCGTAAGAGAGAAAATGGGCGCCGCACCGGGTGTTACCACCATCCATGCAAGCAGGGCGACCAGCGAACCCTTAGTCGAAGCGGCAAGTTGGAGGATTTCCGCGAGCCAAAACGGAATACTGAGAATGGCAATCAGCAAAACCAGTGCGTAAGCGATTAACACGCCAGGTAAGTTAAAAAGTCCGTTCAGCTTAGGCATGAACTACACCAGTGTAGTGGAAGACGATCGTCAACCGGCGCTGGCCGCGAAGGCTACGTGTTAGTCTTGCGGCTTATGACCAGGCGGGCCGCGGTAGAAGGGATGATTGGAATGGGATTGGGAACGGGGATCGCGAGGCCTGCCTCCGGCAAGATCATTAAGCCGCCGGTTCTGAAGCCCGGCGACACGGCTGGCATCGTGAGCCCGTCGACGCAGGTGACTGATCCGGACCGGCTGGAACTTGCCGCGAAGACTCTCGACTACTTCGGCCTGAAGGCAAAATGGGGCGCGAGCGTGCGAACGCACCGGGCGCAAGGCGTTGCTACGGTAGCGGAGCGGGTGGACGATCTGCATGCCATGTTTCGCGACCCCGACGTGCGAATGGTTTTTTGCATCCGCGGAGGTTATGGCGCGGGGCAGTTATTGGCGGACCTCGACTATTCCCTGATCGCGAGCAATCCGAAGATCTTTATCGGGTATAGCGATATCACGGCGCTGCACTTGGGAATTCACCAAATGACTGGACTGGTGACGTTTCATGGACCGGTGGTCCTCTCCGAGTTCACGCCCTATACACAAGATTGTTTCCGGCGGGCTCTGTTTTCGAAGGAGCCGCTGGGCGCGTTGGGCAATCCGCCGGAGAGCAACCCACTGCGGCCGGCACATCGGTTGCGGACAATTCGGGGAGGACGTGCGTCCGGCCCGCTGATGGGCGGTAATTTGACCCTGATCAGCACACTGATGGGAACGCCTTTTGAAATCGACACGAAGGACAAGCTCTTTTTCACGGAAGACGTAGGCGAAGAGCCATACCGCATCGACCGCATGCTGACGCAATTGCGTTTGGCAGGCAAGTTGAACACGGCTGCCGGTATTGTGATGGGAGAGTGTCTGGACTGCCGGCCCAACGACTATAAGCCTTCTTTCGCATGGAATCTGACATTCGGAGAAGTGTTGGACGACCGATTTCAGGGCGTCACCGCGCCGGTGCTCTCTGGGTTGACGATCGGCCATACGGCGGATCAGCTGACCCTGCCGCTTGGCATACAGTCAACACTCGATGCCGATAAAGGACAGTTGATCGTAGAAGAGCCGGCCACTATTTAGAGGAACCGTTACATATGAATCGAATCGCTATTTTTCTGATGCTGTTGACAGTGCCCGCCGCGTATGCACAGACTGCCTCGCCACGGACGATCCTGCTTTGGCCGGATGGCGCACCGGGAGCGATGGGGAATGCGCCGGAAGACAAGCCCTCACTGACGATCTTTCCGGCGAGCGCTAGCGGCAGCGTACCTACCGCTGTGGTTGTCTGTCCAGGAGGTGGCTATGCGCATCTGTCTGAGGTGAAGGAAGGGACTAATATCGCCGCATGGCTGAACCAGCACGGCATTTCGGCTTTTGTGCTGAAGTACCGCCTGGGGCCGAAATATCATCATCCGATCGAGCTGGGCGATGCGCAGCGGGCGATCCGGTATGTTCGGGCGCACGCAAAGGAATATGGTTATGCAGCCAACCGCATCGGCGTTTGGGGATTCTCCGCCGGCGGCCACTTGGCGTCGAGCACGGGTACGCACTTCGACGGTGGCAATGGAAGCGCAGCTGACCCGATTGAGCGGGAAAGCTCCCGTCCTGATTTCATGATTCTGGCTTATCCGGTAATTACGTTTGAGGAGCCGTCGCTGCATCGTGGTTCCCGCGATAGTTTGCTGGGCAAGAATCCGCCGGCGGATCTGATTGAGCTGCTTTCGAACGAAAAGCACGTCACGAAGGAGACGCCCCCAACCTTCCTATTCGCGACCACCGATGACCAAGTGGTCCCAGTCGAAAATAGCGTATTGTTTTATCTGGCGTGCCGCAAAATGGGCGTACCGGTCGAAATGCATTTGTATCTGCACGGGCCGCACGGAGTAGATTTGGGACAGAACTATCCAGAGCTGAAGACATGGCCTGATCTGCTGATTAACTGGCTAACAGCCGTCGGATTTCACTAATACCGGCGCGAAAGATGGCGGGCTCCACGATGAGGCTAACAACTATGTACGGCTCGCCGGGCATGTCGAAGAAGTAGCCGGGCTGGACGACGACGTTTCCTTCAGAAAGGAAGTGGTCCAACCACGCTACTTCGGAGCGCGTTGCCGGCAGGCGGAGGGTAGCCGACCAGCCTCCTTCCAAATGCAGCATGTGCGCCGGGACGCTGCGGAGTGAGTCCAAGAGCTCGGACAGATTCCCAGCAATGCGCAGGCGAAGGTCATCGCGGATTTGGCGCCCGATCAGTAGCAGGTCAGTAAGCGCGCGCTGTACTGGAACGTTCACGGACAGATACGTATCAAGCAGCAGTTCGAGCCGCGCTTTGGCGGTTGCCCGAGCGGCCGCTGGTCCATTGATGACGATCCAGCCCAGTTTCATCTGCGGCATTCCTGCCGATTTCGAAAGCCCATTGAGCGAAAAGCTGAGGACGTCATCTCTTCCGATCAGCGTTTTGATGCGCGGGCCAGCAGCGATTTCGTAATCCATGAAGACTTCGTCGGACAGGATTGGAAGATTGTTTCTAGCAGCGAGCGCGAACAGTTCGCGGCACTCGGGATCCTTCAAAAACGATCCGGTCGGGTTGTTGGGATTCACCAAAACGATAGCGCGTGTGCGGGGAGTGATCTGCCGCTCCATTTCCTTGAAATCGACATACCAGCTGCCGTCATAAACGAGTGAATAGGGCACCATGCGCACGGACTCAAGGGCCGACAAGTATTCAAACAAAGGGTAAGAGGGCACCGGCGCGAGCACTTCGTCTCCGGGATCGCAGAAAAGCTTGAAGAGCAGGGCATAGGCTTCGCTGGTGCTCGACGTGAGCAGAATGTTCTCAGCGGATATTGCTGTTCCGTCTTTGCGGTAGTACGCTGCGATGGCTTGTCGCGCTTCGACCAGACCGGATGGGTCGGGTTCATAGAGGAATGTTTCGAGGCTGCCAAATGCCCGGCGGATCGCGTCATGCGGATAAACGGAAGCAAGCGCGGTGGTGGGATTAGAGAGAGAAAGATCGAGCAGAGGAGCGTTGGCGCGGCGCTTGCCGGCGATTGCCTGGGAATAGGCGTTTTCAAAAAAAGACCAGGACAGCCGTTCGGAATAAGAGTACAAACTGATACTCTGTCACGGCTGTCCTGGCACACACAAGGAGAACATAAGGGTGAGGACGCGCGCCCCGATAGACACGCGTCCTGCCCGGCGCCAGGACCGCAAGATCCAGCGCCTATCCTCGTTGACCGATTTGCCGAAGGCTTAGCCCGCGGAACCCCAGATTGCCCGATCCAGGGTCCACACCGCATGTGCCCGCATGCGTGGAAGGCCTCGGCCGGCGAACGAAGAATTTCAATGCGAAGAGACCCGCGCGAAACGGTTTTGTTGCGCTCTGGGCGCGGGTCATAGAATGCGAGCCGGGCGCACCGCCGATGAGGTGGCACGCCCGTGTTGCGCCGGCATGTCCGTACCGGCGCCACCACGTGGTACTAGCTTTGGTAGCGACTAGGCCCCGCGGAGTCACGGTCGCCAAACCGGTTCCCGCAACGCGTGCGCCCACACGCGGGGGACTGATCGCCGGCTAGTCTACGTGGAAACTGAGTGGAACGGCCCTTGTCTCACGGCCGGTCGACAACGTGAAGACCGTTCGCTCCACGCAAGAACCGCTATCGAGCGAGACCGCTGTTTCGAGCACCTGAGTGTCGAACTGCTGTAAAGCCGTTACCGGGGAGTATGGCTTTAGGTTAGTAAGTAGCTGTTGAAGAGCGAGCGATGCCAATGACGTCCCGGTAATCAGCTTGGGGGGGATGTTGTGGGTTGAGCTTAAGATGGATAGCACGCCGGATGCCGATTCAAGCGACACGTTCAGGATATTAAAGAAATTACTGTTCTGGCTGTGCAAAATTGCGGCGAGCATGATCTGTTTTCCGATTGGCTGCACGCCGGCCTGATGTTGGACAATGGCCTGATAGATTCTGCTGCTTATCACCATTTGCCTGGCCATTGAGGCGTTGCAGATGTTAAGGTCATAGCCGCCGACATTCCTTGGCATCCGGCCATAGTTTTGCTTCAGCAGCGACGCCGGAATCGGAGTCGCCGAAACGGTCAAGGTGTTCTGGGCCCAGGTGGAAACGACGGCCAGCCCTGCGCAGAGAATGCCAATTGCGAGCGTTTTCATGAAGTGTGTCCAGATGGGCCGCGCATGTGCCTCTGCGCTGAACCCGATCCAGGAATAACGCATGCACAGCGTGACAGAGCCGTTTTTGAGAAGTTAAGGTATTGATTCAAAGGTGGAAACTTTTTCTGGCCATCTTGTGACCGCCACACCACGGGGTCGAGGCAACGGGGGATGAAAAGACTTTAGAGAAGCGTTACTCTGCGGAGAGCCGGGAGCGGACAGAGGCCGTCGTCAGTCTGGAGCTTTTAGCCCGCCGGTGAACTTGGCCCGGGCGCCCGCAATTGTGCACGGCACAACGGATTGTCGCCTTCGCCGCAAGGCGGAGAGCACGTGAAGGAAAGTCGATGGTTTTCCAGGCGTCCCTTACTCGCGGCGAAGGAGACGATATGAAGTTACTGTACCGCTGCTGTGCCGGATTGGATATTCACCGCGACACGGTCAGCGCTTGTATTCGACGCCGGGTTCGCGGACAAGCCGAAGCGGTCATCGAAGAACAGGTATTTGGGACCTTCACGCAAGAGTTGGAACGTTTGCGTGACTGGCTGAAGAACCATAAAGTGCGCCAAGTAGCGATGGAATCGACAGGCGTGTATTGGATTCCGATCTGGAATGTGCTGGAACGGCGCTGCTGGTTCACTCTGACGTTAGTGAATCCAGCGACGGTACGCGCGCTGCAAGGGCAGAAGACCGATCGCATCGACGCACGACGGATTGCCGAGTACCTGCAATACGGCTTGTTGCATGGCAGCTTCATTCCACCGCAGCCCATCCGGCAGTTGCGCGAGTTAACGCGCATGCGCGTGCACATTCAGCAAGATCGCAATCGTGTCATCAACCGCATCGCACGCCTGCTGGAGACGGTGAACATCAAGCTGGCTTCGGTGGCCTCCAACATCGTGGGGCAGAGTGGGATGGCGATGTTGCGTCTGCTGGCGAAAGGAGTGCGCGATTCGGAGCAACTTGCGGGGTATGCTTTGGGCCACTTGCGGGCGAAGATCCCGCAGCATGTGTTGGCGCTGGACGGCCGGCCGGATGTGCATTTCCGCTGGATGTTATCGGAGTTGCTGCTGAAGTTGGACCGTCTGGGGGAGGAACGGGCCCGTATCGATGCGCGTCTGGACGAACTGTCGCAGCCCTATGCAGATGTTGTGCAGCGTTTAAGCACCATTCCCGGTGTAGACCGAACCACGGCACTGGTTCTGGTTGCCGAGTTTGGCGCCGACATGTCGCAGTTTCCTACGTCTGCTCATCTGGCTAGTTGGGCCGGGCTCTGTCCCGGCAATGCCGAGAGTGCGGGCAAACGCCTGTCCGGACGAACACGCAAAGGCGATCGCTATGTGCGTCGCATTCTGGTGCAGAGTGCCTGGGCTGCATCGCGCTCCAAGAACTGCGTGCTGGCCGCTCTCTTCTTCCGCATCGCGCAGCGACGAGGCATGAAGAAGGCGGCCGTCGCCGTCGCGCATCGCATCCTGGTTATTGCCTGGCACATTCTGGCGGAACAGGGTGTTGAATACTACGAACGCGGCGGCGATTATTTCGATCGTCGCAACCCGCAGCGCACAGCGCGCAAGCTGAGCCAGCGATTGCGCAACCTCGGTTACAACGTGGTGCTCACGCCCACGTCCGCGCCCGAACCCGCCGCGACGGCCAAACGCCGAGGCAGGCCTTGCAAATGCGGCGAGCGCGGCCTACCCTGCCCGCATCCCCAACCCGCCAAACCCAAACCCAAAAGGGAACCTTCAGCGGCACCTGACCCCATGCTCCCAGCCACACCCGACATCTGCACCAAGTGCTATCGCTGGGGCATTCCCTGTATCCACGTGCGAAATCAAAAGCTGCACACCCGTGACGAACCTTCTCCCGAGCAGACAACAACTTAGAATTTTTCGGTTTTCGAAGGAAGGAATGATTTGCAAAATGAATCTGAACACGGATTCCGGACGACCGTCGAGTCTAAACATCGAGGTTCTGATGACAGTCAGCGCTTCGCCGCAAGCTCGCTGATTTTATTCTGCAAATCGGAGTCGTTGGGATAGTGACGCTGGAGCTGCCTATAGAGCTGAAGGGCATCCGACCGATCACTCTTTAATTCATCGACGCGAGCCAATTGCCGCATCGTGTTAGCCCATTGGTCGGCAAATGTCTCTTCTGTTGTCACCTCAAGGG
>DATAUY010000284.1:0-6191 GCA_036268025.1 Candidatus Sulfotelmatobacter sp.
TGGTTTATCGATGAATTCTGCAACGTGCGGGTGGATTTGCGGGGAAAGTGCAATGCCCATAGTTCCTCCTTCGCTCAACGGGGACGTGTAAGGAAAATTTGATGCCGTGGCGAAATGACGACGGCTTCATGCTAGTCCCGCACAAGCGAGAAAAGCAATCGTCCGCCTCCAGAGAGGGATAGTGGTGCAGTTGAGAATGGGCTCGTATCAGGGCATGCTTTCAGGCATGCCACAGTTGTGGGAAGGAAGCATCGGCTTTAACCGCTGAGGGGCCGATTGCGAGCGCGAGGAAGCGGGCAAAGCGAACTACTCGCCATAAGGAACCCAGATGTTCTTCACCTGCGTGGCATGCTCGAGGAACCAGCGTCCCTCGGCCACTTTCGCATCGAACCAGTCGATCAAGCGACCTTCGTTCGTCCAGACCTGTTTCAGATTGCCGGTCGACATCGCCTTCGCTGATGCCACGGTCGTTTCGTCTCCGTAGCACCAAATTGCGTCAACGTCGTCGTGCTCGGCCAGTGTCTTGAGAAGTTGGGAAACGTAACCGGTGACAATGTTCACCACGCCTCCGGGAAGATCGCTGGTGTCGAAAAGCTGATAAAGATCGCCGGTGATCAACGGATATTTTTCCGATGGAATTGCGATGACGGTGTTGCCCATCGCGATCAAAGGCATGACGAGCGAAATAAATCCCAGGAGCGCCGTGTCGGCGGGGCAGATCACGCCGACCGTTCCAACCGGCTCGTTCATCGCAATAGAAATATTGCGGAACGGAGGATTGTGCACCGCACCGTCGAACTTGTCAGCCCACGCGGCATAGGAAAAAATGCGCTGGATGCTGAGTTCGACTTCTGAGGCGGCTTGCTTTTCGCCGACAACCGCCTCGAGGCGATAAGCAATTTCTTCGCGCCGCTGCGAAAGATTCTCGGCGCAGTAATACAGTACCTGCGCGCGATTGTGCGCCGTCGCTTTCGCCCATCCTTCGGCCTTGCGCGCAGCTTCCACCGCATTGCGAATGTCTTTGCGATTTCCAAGGGGCGCTTCGCCAAGCAGGCGTCCATCCGCAGCGCGGACTTCAAAGCTATAACCCGAATCCGGCCGCGCCTGCTTCCCGCCGATGTACAGCTTTACTGTCCGATCAATCGCAGGCGCACTCGTCCCGGGTAAATCATCATCTATGGAAGAATCTGAATCTACGGAAGAATCTGAGGGTGCCCCATTCAAGCCCGCCTTTGGCTTGAGTGGGGATTTTTCCGGCGATAACGGTGGTGCGTTCTTAAACCACTTAGGCTCCATGTACTCAAGCAAACCCTCGCGCCCGCCCTCGCGCCCATAACCGCTCTCGCGATATCCGCCAAATCCGCACGCGGCGTCGAACAGATTCGTGCAGTTCACCCAGACCACACCGGCCTTGATCTGCGCCGCAACATGCAAAGCCACATTGATGTTCTCGCTCCAGACGCACGAAGCGAGTCCGTAAACCGTGTTATTGGCCAGTTCGACCGCTTCGCGCGGAGTGCGGAAGGTCATCGCCGCCAGCACCGGCCCAAAAATCTCCTGCTGCGCGACGATCGAAGTCGGATGCACATTGCTCAATAAAGTCGGCGGATAGAAAAAGCCCCGCTCAGGCAGCGCCACTTGCGGCTGCCAGCAGGTAGCGCCCTCGGAAACGCCCTGCTCGACCATCCGTGTGATCCGGTCGAGTTGTACGCGCGCCACGATCGCGCCGATATCAATCGCCTTATCCAGGGGGGGCCCAATGCGCAACGTGCTCATGCGGTCACGAATCTTCGCCATCAGCGGCTCAGAGATGCTCTCCTGCATCAGCAGCCGTGATCCGGCGCAGCAGACTTGCCCCTGATTGAACCAGATTCCATCGACGAGTCCCTCGACTGCACTGTCGAGATCGGCGTCTTCGAAAATAATGAATGGAGACTTGCCGCCTAACTCGAGCGAGAGTTTCTTGTGGCTCGCAGCAGTCGCGCCGCGAATGGCGCGGCCCACTTCCGTCGAGCCGGTGAACGCAATCTTGTCTACCCCCGGATGCTTTACCAGCGCTTCGCCGGTCGTCCCGTCCCCGGTGACGATGTTCACGACTCCCGCGGGCAATTCGGCTTCGCGGCACAGTTCAGCAAATGCCAAAGCAGTCAGCGGAGTGAACTCGGCAGGTTTCAACACAACCGTATTTCCCGTGGCCAGCGCTGGCGCAATCTTCCATGCCAGCATCAGCAGCGGGAAATTCCACGGAATGATCTGCCCGACGACACCGCATGCTTCATGCGCGGGAAATTCCTGCTCCAGCAACTGCGCCCATCCGGCGTAGTAATAGAACTGCCGTGCGACCAGAGGGATGTCGATGTCGCGGCTCTCGCGGATCGGCTTGCCATTATCCATCGTCTCGAGTACAGCGAGCAGCCGCGAATGCTTCTGCACCAGCCGTGCAAGCGCATATAAATAGCGCGCTCGTCGATGTCCACTCAGTGCCCGCCATTCTTCAGAAGCTTTCCGGGCAGCCTGCACCGCGGCATCAACGTCAGCAGGACTGCCGAGTGCTATGCTCGCGAGTTTGTCTCCAGTTGATGGATCGACGGTATCGAAATATTCGCCGGCAGAAGGAGCCTGGCACTCTCCGCCGATGAAGTGTGAAAATTTCCGCGTATGCCGATCCAGCCAGAGTCCTGCCTCTTTCGGATCCTCGGGCGCCGGCCCGTATTCCATCGTCAGAAATTTTTCAGCAATGCTCATAAGGATTCTCAATCGCAAGTCGGCGGCGCCGACGTTCAACGTAGCGCCGGCGTCTCGCCGGCTGTCGCGAGGCCATCTTGACGATGCACGCAGGGAAGATACCCCGACGGCAGCCGCCGGGACGGCGGCGCTACGCTACCGGATGCCGGTACTCCGCAGAATACCGCCCCGTCGCATGATGCTCCAATTGCCGCTCGATGTCCCCCAGCAACCCACTTGCTCCGAAGCGGAACATCTCCGCGCGCAACCACGAGTCGCCCAACTCTTCTTTCATCATCGCCAGCCAGTCGATCGATTGCTTCGCCGTGCGGATCCCGCCCGCGGGCTTGAATCCAACCGCCATTCCTGTCTGCTGCGCGTACTCGCGGATCGCCCGCACCATGACCAGGCTCACCGGCAGAGTCGCGTTCGTCGGTTCTTTCCCAGTTGAAGTCTTGATGAAGTCGGCCCCTGCCATCATCGCGACAAAGCTCGCCCGTGCGACGTTGCGCAAAGTCAGCAGATCGCCGGTGCCCAAGATGACTTTCATGTGTCTTGCGCCGCAAGCCTGCTTGAACGCGGCAACTTCGTCATAAAGCGCCTGCCAGCGCCCGCCAAACACATGGGCGCGCGTAATGACCACGTCGATTTCATCCGCGCCAGCCTCGACCGAGCGCCGAATCTCCGCCACGCGCTCGGCGAGCGGTGAAAGTCCCGCAGGGAATCCGGTCGAAACCGCAGCCACGCGAATGCCGCTTCCTTCGAGGGCATGTTTCGCAGTCTCGATGAACGTGTGATAGATACAGATCGCCGCGACCTTGATGTCGAGCTCCGAAATGCCGAGCTTGTGGATGAGTTCCTGCTGAATCGGATGCCGTCCCTTCGCGCACAGCCGTCGCACGCGCTCGTCGGTATCGTCCCCGGAAAGCGTCGTCAGGTCCATGCACGTGATCGCCCGCAGAAGCCATGCCGCTTGCCATTCTTTCTTCACCGTCCGTCGTGCGACCTGCGACTGCATGCGGCGCTCCACGGCGCTGGTATTTACACGAACTTCCTGGATCCAGTTCAGGTCGAGCGGAATGCCGCGATTCGAGAGCAGAGCCCGCCCGTTAAGCGTGGCGATCGCCTGCCCGGTGCCCGACGCCAGCCGCGAGTCGTGAGTCAGATTGCGTAGATCGTTGGACGAAGACATGATTTTCATTGGACGGCAGCGCCGTCGTATCCGTCGCAAAAACTGCAGGTTACCGCCGTGTCCCTAATTGCCGTGTAATTGTACGGCAACTCCTGCCCAGGCACGGCCCCTACCGAACGTGCAAGGGTTTACAATGACGCTCGCTTTCCATGCCCGGAAAAAATATCTCTCCCGCCGTTCGCAAAAAGCTTGAGTTGGCCGCGGCCAGGGTCATGAAGAACGCCCACGCCCCTTACTCCAACTTCCACGTGGGCGCGGCGATACTGCTTACAAGCGGCAAGATCTTTTCCGGATGCAATGTCGAGAACGCCTCCTACGGCATGACGAATTGTGCCGAGCGTACCGCGATCTTCACTGCCGTCGCCGAACTCGGCCCGAAAATCGAAATCCAGGCAGTCGCCGTCACCAACGATCAGGGAGTTGCTTGCTCTCCGTGCGGCGCATGCCGCCAGGTCATCTACGAATTTGGGCCCGACGCCATGATTTACTTTCAGGGCGCGGCCGGGCCTAAACAGGCGCACATCACTGAACTTCTGCCGGAAGGGTTCCGCCTCCAGTGAACCCAAAGAAATCTGTTCCGCCGACATTCCGCGCAATCGATGTGATCCGCAAGAAGCGCGATGCGATCGAATTGACTGCTGAAGAAATCGAAGCGCTGGTCAACGCTTACACTGCGGGCGACGTTCCCGACTATCAGGTTTCCGCGTGGCTCATGGCCGTCGTCCTCAAAGGCATGACGCGACCTGAAACCGCGGCCCTGACCGATGCCATGCTGCACTCCGGCGAAGTGCTCGATCTCTCGTCGTTGCCTACGAAGAAAGTCGATAAGCATTCCACCGGCGGCGTGGGCGACAAAACTTCGCTTGTGCTGGCTCCGCTCGCCGCCGCGGCAGGCATTACCGTCCCCATGATCAGTGGTCGCGGTCTCGGCCACACCGGCGGCACACTCGACAAGCTCGAAGCCATCCCCGGATTCAAAGTCAATCTGCCCGTCGCCGAATTCCGCCGAGTGCTGGGAAAAATCGGATGCTGCATGATCGGCCAGACTTCCGAAATCGCTCCCGCCGACCGAAAGCTTTATGCGCTGCGCGACGTTACTGGCACGGTCGAAAGTCCATATCTGATCTGCGCCTCGATCATGAGCAAGAAGCTCGCCGAGGGCATCGACGCGCTCGTGCTCGACGTGAAGACCGGTTCGGGCGCGTTCATGAAAAACGAAAAAGACGCCGCCTTCCTCGCCGAACTGATGGTCGAAACCGGCGAGCGTATGGGCAAGCAGGTCGTCGCGCTCATCACCGACATGGACCAGCCTCTCGGCATGATGATCGGCAATGCGCTGGAAGTGGTCGAGTGCATCCAGATTCTGCGCGGTCAGGGTCCCGCAGATTTGCGCGAACTCTGCCTTGAACTTGCCGGATGGATGCTGTATCTGGGCGGCGTAGCAAAATCAGTCGTTGAAGGTAAAGCTCAAAGCGAGAAACTGATCGCCCACGGCAACGCGCTGGAAAGATTCCGTCGGATGATCGAACTGCAAGGCGGCGACCCGCGTGTGATTGACGAACCCAAGAGACTTCCGGCGGCGAAACACACGATACAAGTGCTCAGTTCGAAAGAAGGATATGTTTGCTCCATGCAGTGCGAACAAATCGGCGCCGCCTGCGTGATCCTTGGCGGTGGACGCGAGAAAAAAGAAGATTCGGTCGATCCCTCGGTCGGAATCGTCCTGCACAAGAAAGTTGGAGCTGCAGTAACGAAAGGCGAGCCGCTTGCCACCATCCACTACAATGCCGAAGACCGAGCGGCCAGGGCGAAGCAGCGAATTGAGTCGAGTATCGAAATCGGCGACACCCTGCCCGCGGAGCGCCCGCTGGTGCACAAAGTGATCGGCACGGCGTGATCACGCGCGCCTTTAGTGATGTCATCCTGAACCGCGGCGAAGCTGCGGTGAGGGACCATACGACGGCTTGAGCCACGATGCAGTGAACGAGAACACCGAACGCTGCCGGCACCGTCATTCGGCCCCGACAAACGTCCGCGGCATCGCATGGGTTGGTAAGATCCCTCGGACGGCTGAACGCCGTCCTCAGGATGACATTCACTTAGACTAGATTCGCTGGCGGGAACCAGGAGATACAAACTGATGGGACGTTACACCGGAATCCTCGGTCTCCTCACCATGCTCACGCTGGCCTACATCTTTTCCACCAATCGCAAAGCCATTCGAGTGAAAACGGTGGCCTGGGGACTCGGACTCCAAATCGTTTTCGCGATCTTC
>DATAUY010000285.1:0-9502 GCA_036268025.1 Candidatus Sulfotelmatobacter sp.
GAACTCGTCACCGTCGTGTACCGTGCCACCGCCGGCTTTCCGAAAGAAGAATTATTCGGACTGACTTTGCAACTTCGGCGCGCGGCGGTGTCGATCCCCCGCAACATCGCCGAGGGACAAGGCCGGTTGTCCGAGAAGGAGTTCCGATATTTTCTCGGTCAGGCGCGGGTTCACTGATGGAGGTCGAAACACAGCTTCAAATTGCAGAAAACCTGGGCTACATGAAAAGGGAAACGACGCATAAGCTCCTGCAAGACTGTGCAGAGGTGGGCTGAATCCTAAACGGATTGCTCTCCGCCGTATCGAAACAAGCCGAAGAGTAAAACTGGCGGCTGGCAACTGGAAGCTGGCCGCTGCTTTCTATGCAGATTACTGAGATATATAAATCCCTTCAGGGCGAATCTACCTACGCCGGCCTGCCGTGTACCTTCGTCCGCCTGACGGGATGCAATCTCCGCTGCACCTGGTGCGACAGCGAATACACATTTCAGGGCGGCCACAAGATGACCGCTGAGGAAATCCTGGCAGAAGTCTCGCGCCTCAGCCCGAATGGCGGCTTGGTTGAAATCACTGGCGGAGAGCCCATGCTGCAGGAGCGCGAACTCGTTCCGCTGATGCAGCAGTTGCTCGATCGCGGCTACACCGTCCTGATCGAAACCAGCGGCGAGCGTCCCCTCGATCGCGTCCCAGAGAAAGTCATCAAGATCGTGGACGTGAAGTCTCCCGATTCGGGCGAGGGCGACACCTTTCGTATCGGAAATCTTGAAGTGCTCACCTCTCGCGACGAAATCAAGTTTGTCCTTGCCAGCCGCGCCGACTACGAATTCGCCCGTGACTTCACAAAATCCCATGATCTCGCGAAGCGGGTGAACGCCGTTCTCTTTTCTCCCGCTTTCCGCAAAGATGCGACTGGAGCGCGCGACAGCTCCCATTGCCTGCTCGATCCGCAACAACTTGCCGAATGGATGCTCGCCGACAATATTCCAGCTCGCCTCGGCCTTCAATTGCATAAGTTCATCTGGGATCCGGCAGTCAAAGGCGTTTAGATTCTGCCCACCTGCCAAAAGCTGGTAAAGTCGGAAGATTGGGGCGTTCGTCCCATCAGCATGAATCCAGGGAAAAAACGCGCGGTCGTCCTGCTCAGTGGAGGCATGGACTCTACAGTCTGCGCGACTTTGGCTGTCCGCGACTACGACGCGGCGGCCGTCCACGTCAGCTACGGACAGCGCACCGAAGAACGCGAGCGGCAGTCGTTCATTGCCATTTGCCGCCGCCTGAATATTCATGACAAATTGATGGTCCGCAACGACGCATTGGGCGCTATCGGCGGTTCGGCGCTTACCGATGAATCCATCTCCGTGCCCGAAGCCGGGAATATCGGCAGGGATGTCCCGGTCACCTACGTACCCTTCCGCAACGCGCATTTCCTTGCAGTTGCAATCAGTTGGGCGGAGGTCTTGGAAGCCGAAAAGGTGTACATTGGTGCGGTTGAGCCCGACAGTTCGGGATATCCTGATTGTCGGCCGGCTTACTACAAGGCCTTCAACGAAGTCGTCAAAGCGGGGACCAAAGACGGCCGCATTGAGGTCGTCACGCCGCTGATCGCCATGCGCAAGGCCGAGATCGTGCGCCTCGGCCTTGAATTGGGCGCGCCCTTCGATTTAACTTGGTCATGTTACAGCCGCGAGGACAGGGCCTGCGGAGTCTGCGACAGTTGCGTGTTGCGCCTGCGTGCCTTCGAGGCGGCAGGAGTGCCCGACCCGATTCCTTACGCTAAGAAATAAGCAGTTTGAAAATTGATTTTTTGCCGGGAGGCAAAATGAAAAAGCACTTGGCAATCATCACTCTCGCAGTTCTGTCATTGGCGCTGTGTGCGCCCGAGGTTTTCGCGCAGGCCTCCGGATCGGTCAAAGGTACGTGCCGGGACGTAGACGGCAAACCCATCGCCGGCGCAATCGTCGAATACGCCAACCTCGACAACGGCCAGAAATACAGCCTTAAGACGAATGGTAAAGGCGAATACTTCTCGCTGGGCCTGACCCCGGGCAAATACAAGATCACGCTCTACCGGACGCCCGACGACCAGAAAGCGAACAAAGAGCTTTACCACGTCAGCGGCTTCCAGGTTCAGCTCGATGAAAACACGCAGGATATCGATCTGAAGAAAGAGGCCGAGAGCCAGGCCAAAGGCCAGGGCCTGACCCCTGAGCAACAGAAGCAATTGCAGGAGCAGCAAGCCAAGCAGCAGAAAGAAACCAACACCGTCAAGACGCTCAACGAAAAGTTGAATGCCGCCAAGACCGCTGCCGATGCGGGCGACTTCGATACCGCTATTGCCGCCCTGACCGAAGCCAACCAGGTGGATCCTTCACGCGACCTCGTCTGGTTCAAGCTCGGCGATTACTACCGCATGTCCGCCGCCAAGCAAACGGATGCTGCCGAGAAGACGAAGCGGTACGACTCCGCGGTGCAGGCGTACGACAAAGCGATCGAGATTAAGAAAGGCGCCGCCAATGACAAAGATCCCAACGCCGCCAAGAATCTTGCGGCCTACTACAACAACCTGGCAGAAGCCTATGCCAAGGAAGGCAAAACGGATGACGCGATGAAGGCGTACGATGCTTCGGCTGCCGCCGACCCCACAGCAGCCGGGCAAGCTTACTTCAACGCAGGCGCAGTTCTTACCAATGCTGGAAAGGCCGACGCAGCCATCACGGCATTCGATAAATGCATTGCCGCCGACCCCAACCGCGCCGAGGCTTATTATCAGAAGGGCGTGAATATGTTGGGCAAGGCAACGTTGCAAGGCGACAAGATGGTTGCCATTCCGGGCACTGCCGAGACTTTCCAGAAGTACCTCGAACTAGCGCCAACCGGGCCGCACGTGGAGGAGGCCAAGGCAATGCTATCCAGCATTGGGGCGCCAGTGGAAACCAGCTTCGGGAACAAGAAGAAAGCGGCACCGAAGAAGTAAGTACCTCAAATCCAGGCACTTCCGGCATCCAGGGCGGCTCTCGGGCCGCCCTGAAACTTTTCCCACGTTACGAAGGACTATGAACCTGCTGTCCTTAGCGCAAACTTCCGAGGCAGGGTAGAGTTAGACACCTGCAATTTTCCCGTTCTGTGGTGATTCCAATCGTGTGAGGACGAATGGCATCACCCACAATTGCTCCGGTTTCCGTCGTTCTGGAAGATTTCTCTGGCAGCGGCCGCATAGCCACTCCGGCCCTGTTGGGGGCGATGCTGCGCGCTGCCGAAAAGATCAGCGACCTGATCTTTTCGCCTGGACGTCCGCCGCAGGTGCAGGTTTACGGACAGATGATCCCCGTGCAAGTGCAGGGGCTGACGTTTCTTACCGCGGACGACACGCGGCACATCGCCGCCGACCTGATTGGAGACAACAAGCAGGCCATGGCCACACTGCGGGAGCATGGCGCCTGCGATATTTCGTACAGCCTTCCAGGTCTCGCGCGCTTTCGCGTGAACATCTTCATCCAGCGCGGCAGTTGCGCCGTGGTGATGCGCGTCATTCCTACGCAGATTCCCGACTTCGCCTCGCTACGCTTGCCGGAGGCGTTGAAAGAGATCACCAAGCTGCGCGACGGAATCGTGCTCGTCACCGGCCCTGCCGGGTCGGGCAAGTCTTCGACACTGGCCGTGCTGCTCGACGCCATCAACCGCGAAAAGTACTACCACATCATTACCATTGAAGATCCGCTCGAGTTTCTGCATAACCACAAGTGCTCGACGATTCACCAGCGCGAACTGCACAGTGATACGCCCAGCTTCGCGCACGCGCTGCGCTCGGCCATGCGCCAGGCGCCGAAGGTGATTCTGGTCGGCGAGATGCGCGACCGCGAGACCATCGAGATTGTGCTTGAAGCCGCCGAGACCGGACATCTGGTTTTCTCGAGCCTCAACACAATGGATGCTTCCAAGACCGTCGAGCGCGTCGTCAGTTCGTTTACTCCAGGCGAACAGCAATCAGTCCGCGAACGCTTCGCGAAGTCGTTTCGCTACATCGTCTGCCAGCGCTTGATGCCCAAGACCGACCGCACCGGACGCGTCGCCGCCTTCGAAATTCTCAAGGCGAACCAGCGCACACGCGAGGTCATCGAGAAGGGCGACCGCGAATACAATACCCTGCTCGATGCCATGAAGGCATCGTCGAAGGAAGGCATGCAGCACTTCGACGGCGAAATCGCGCAACTGGTGAACGACCGCACGATTGATCTGGAAGCGGGGCTCAGCTTCGCCAGCAATCCGGCGGTGCTGGGACAGGAACTGGCGCGGTAGTCTGCATTAGCTAATCGAATCAGAAGTTGAGTCGTAGAGGGCACTCCTTTCAGGCGTGCCATTCCTGCCTTTTTTAAGAACCGGCTTCAGCCGCAGCGGCTGAAGCCGCCACATTTGAGAAACACGATACGGCATCGCTGAAGCGATGCCCCGATACGAATTCTTCCATACGAAAGCTAATCTGAAAACCCGTCGAACTCTTGGGGGCGTCGCGCTTCGCAAATGTGAGAAAATCCTCTCTCCTGTTCCGCGCATGGTAGCGATGAAGGCCTCTGCTCCGCTTCGACCCGACACATCACTGGTGGCGAAACCGGCAGCCGCCGCCGATTTGCTTACGCCGAAGCCTGCGCTCGCAATAGCCGCCTCGCTGCTCGCGGCCGTTTGGGCCGTGTACGCTCCTTCGCTGAATTTTCAGTTCATCCTCGACGATCATCGTTTCACAAATGATCCGCGCATTCAGATGCCGGACCATGTCTGGGAATATTTTTCGAATTTTGTCTGGGCCCAATTCACCGGCGGACCTCCGAGCTTTTATCGGCCGGTGTTCCTCCTCTGGATGCGAATCAATTTCCTCCTCAGCGCGTTGTCACCCTGGGGATGGCATTTTCTAAGTATTGCGAAGCATGTTGCCGTTGCCGCGCTGCTTGGTTTGCTGGTCTGGCAATTGCTGCGGGATCGAACATCAGCTTTGCTGGCCTCGGCGCTGTTCGCGTTGCATCCGGCGCAGACCGAGTCGGTGGCATGGGTGACGGTCCCCGATCCACTCATGGCTGCTTCGCTATTGGCCAGCCTTTTATTTTTCTGGAAGTATCGTGAGGCTGTTTCAATGCGGCAAGAAGTGGGTAATCGAAAATCCCGCGGCCGCGCAAGAAATGAACCTGCATCGGAACGTTATGTCCTGTGGTTTGCCTTATCGCTCGCGTTCTATGCAGCCGCACTCCTCGCCAAGGAAACCGCGATTATTTTTCCGGCGGTGATTTTTTCACTCATATTGTTTGTTCCTGAATCCATGCCCGCCCAGCCTGGTTCGCGGAAACAGCCGAAGGAGAGCTTGGCATTCCGCCGGCGCGGCGCTCTGGTCCACGTCACTCCATTTCTCGCTGTGACGTTGATCTATCTGCTGATGCGGCTAAACGCGCTCAAGGGAACGCTTGGCGCGGCCACGCAACATTTGGCGTGGAGCACAATCTCGCTGTCGTGGCCCGCAATTCTGTGGTTCTATACGAAGGCGATTTTCTGGCCGGTTCGATCGTACGCCTTCGCAAATGCCGACCTGGTCGAGCGCTTTTCCGTCCAACAAACGCTGCTGCCCGTTTTGGCCGTCGCCTGCATCTGTGCAGCTCTATTTGGTCTCGCAGCATGGTGCTGGAGAAAAGCGCGCGTGGAACTTCAAGGGCCAGAGGCAGCGGGGGTCAGATCGGCGCTGCTGACCGGGACTCTCTTGCTGGTCCTCCCGATCGTTCCGGCACTGAACATCAACGCGCTCAATCCTGGCGACTTCCTGCATGGCCGCTATACGTATCTTCCTCTCGCCGGATTGATGATGGCTCTCGCGGCTGCCTGGCGCCTATCCGGAAAGGCACGCATCGCGCTCGCTTATTTCGCCGCCGTAGTTGCGATCGTTTTTGGCGAGCTGACTGTTTCCCAGGAGACGATGTGGAAGGATGACCTGACAGTTTTCACCACCGCACACGCGCTTGCCCCGCGTAACGCGCCGGTCTCGCGGAATCTGGCTGATGCACAGGTGCAGCAGGCGCTTCAACTCGAAGACGAAGGCCGCTGCGGCGAGGCTGTGCCTGTTTTCGAGCAGGTGGCTAAAGACTATCCGCAGGATTGGTACGCATGGGCTGCGCTTGGAGTTTGCATGGTGCAGCTCAACGATCTGCCGAAGGCGGAGGAGTCGCTCCGCCGCGCAGCGGAAATTTCGCACGATGCAAGAGTCATCGAACAATGGCGGCAACTGCGCGCAAACATGGGTCTGCCTAACATAGCTCTTCCGAAATAAGCTAGGCTTTGTATTCCATGTTTTCTCCCGACCCGAACAACGCGATGGTCCTGAACTTCGAAGAGGCGCGCCGCAGTGTCGAGGAACACGCGAATACGATTCCTGCTCCTGAGACTGAGGAGGTCAGTCTTCTCGCCGCCTCCGGACGCGTTCTGGCCGAACCAATCTTTGCCGATCGCGACCTGCCGCCATTTCCGCGCTCCACGCGCGATGGTTACGCGGTGCGCTCGGAAGACTTGGTACAGCTTCCGGCAACGCTCGAACTAATCGGCGAAATCAAGGCGGGAGAGACGCTGGACAAGATCCCCACTCTCGTCGGCAAAGGGCAAGCTGTGTCGATCATGACCGGCGCTCCGGTCCCTGACGGAGCCGATGCGGTCGTCATGGTGGAATTCACTTCATCCAGCGGCGGTCGCGTCGAGATCGCGAAAGCAGCTTCGTGCGGCGAAAACATTGTTCCGCGAGGTGCGGAAGCGCGATCGGGCAGCATGCTTGTGGATCGCGGAATCCGCCTGAATGATGCGACAATCGCGCTCGCAGCCTCCGCGGGAAAATCGAGGTTGACGGTATACAAGCGTCCCCGAGTTGCCGTGCTTACGACTGGGGACGAGATCGTTGATGTCGATGCCACGCCCGGCGCGACCCAGATTCGCAACTCCAACAGCTATTCGCTTGCGGTGCAGATCAGAAATGCCGGAGGAGAACCGGTTCTGTTGCCAACCGCGCCCGACGAGCCGAAGCGCTTGCGCGCGCTGATCGAAGAAGGACTCAGCTACGATCTTCTGCTGCTCACCGGAGGAGTCTCCATGGGCCGCTACGATCTGGTCGAGCAGGTCCTTGCCACTCTACGCGCGGAATTCTTCTTAACCGGCGCAAAGATCCAGCCTGGACGGCCAGTTGTATTTGGAAAATGTGGCGCGGCCAGCGGCTCTTGCGAGACTGCCACGTATTTCTTCGGCTTGCCGGGAAACCCGGTTTCGACAATGGTGACCTTCGAGCTCTTCGCGCGCCCCATGCTCGAAGCGCTCGCGGGAATGTCGCCGCGCAAGCTGAGATTTCTCTATGCAAAGCTGAAGTCGGAAATCCGCACCAAGACAGGCTTGAAGCGCTTCCTGCCCGCGATTCTCTCGGGCGAGTTCGAAAACTCCGAAGTCGCCCTCGTCCCGTGGCAAGGTTCGGGAGACATAGCGGCGACCGCGCGTGCGAATTGCTATGTCGTTGTCCCGCCAGATCGTGAGCGCATTGCGGCTGGGGAGTTTGTTGCTGTGATGATGCGTGGCTGACGGTCGTGGGTGATGTCGCGGATGATGGGCGATGTCATCCTGAACACCGGCGAAGCCGGTGTGAAGGACCTTACGGCGACCGAGCGCTTCGATGCAGTGGAGGGGAAATCTTTCGGCGCATGCATCTGGATGGTTCTTTTCAGCAGCATCGGAACTTGATGCAGTCGTAAGGTCCCTCGGACGGCTCCGCCGTCCTCAGGATGACATCGCTCTTGCGGTGAGTTCCGGCTAGCAATGTAAGATAATTCCAGCGCTATGGGCAAGAAACTCTCCCACTACGACTCCGCCGGCCGCGCCCGGATGGTGGATGTTTCCGGCAAATCGGCGACCAAGCGCGAGGCCGAGGCCAGCGGATTCGTGGCGGTAAGTTCTGAGGTTTTGACGGCGATGCCGAAGAATCCGAAGGGCGATCCGTTGGAAGTGGCGCGCATTGCCGGGATCATGGCGGCGAAGCGTACATCCGAACTGATCCCGATGTGCCATCCGCTGCCGCTGTCGCTCGTTGATGTGGACATGCGCGTGTGCGAGAATGGCATCGCTGTTACCTCCAAAGTCACTACCACCGCCGAGACCGGCGTGGAGATGGAAGCCCTGGTCGCCGTAAGTGTTGCGGCGCTCACGCTGTACGACATGCTGAAGGCGGCCGATAAGGGAATCGAGATTCGCGAGATCGTGCTCGAACGCAAGAGCGGAGGCAAGAGCGGCGACTATCGCCGGAAGAGTAAGAGCATCGTGGGATAAACGAACAAGAACTCATGCCTGATAACGTCAAATTGCTTGTGGTGGACGACAATCCGATGGTGCTGGGCATGCTCCAGCAGGCGCTGTCATCGATGGCGAAGGTTACCACCGCGACCGACGCGGCCGACGCGCTGCTGAAAGCTGTGGACGATACGCCCGATCTTCTTCTTTGCGACTATCGCATGCCAGGTATGGATGGCCGCCAGCTTGTCGAAAAATTAAAAAGCCGGCCGGCTACCGCGAATTTCTCGGCCGTCTTGATGGCCAACAAGGCCGACATCGCCGAGCGGCTTTCGCCGCAGGATGCGGCGGACGATTATCTGGAAAAGCCGTTCTTCCTGAAGGACGCGATGCGCCGTGTGAAGCGCATGATCGACCGCATCGCGATCGAAAAACTGGCCAAGACTGCGCCATCGGATGGCGTGGTCCGCGGCAGCCTGTCGCAGATGAACGTGATTGATCTCATGCAGTCGCTCGAAATGGGGCGCAAGAGCTGCAAGCTTTCGCTCAGCAATCAGGGCGACAAGTGCGAGGTCTTTTTCGTCGAAGGCCAGGTGAAGCACGCGACCTATGGATCGCTGGTCGGCGACCAGGCCGTTTTCAAAGTTTTGCGCTGGACCGGGGGTAACTTTCAACTCGACTTCGACGGTAAGACCGATAAGGAGACCACGCAGCTCAACACGCAGGGACTGTTGATGGAAGGCCTGCGGTTGCTCGATGAATCCAGCCGTGATGGCGGAGGCGAAGCCGAGGCCGCCGCAACTCCCGCTGCGGAACCCGCGCCTGTAGCGGCATCCAGCCCTTCGCGCCCGGCGACAAAAAAGCGTGAAGAAGAGGAAGACGTTCTGCTCGATGGCTGATTCCGCTTCGGTTCTTACAGCTGCGGTCATCACCGTCAGCGATTCCTGCGCCCGCGGCGCACGCAAAGACCTTTCCGGCCCTGCGGTCGCGCAAGTTCTTGAAGCGCTCGGCTTCTCAATCAAAGTGCGCGAAGTTGTTTCCGACGACAAGATTCAAATTCAAAATCTTCTGATCAAGCTTGCGCGCGAAGTGCAGCTTGTTGTGACGACGGGAGGTACGGGCGTGGCTGCACGCGACGTAACTCCCGATGCAACGATTGCAGTCTGCGAACGGCTGCTGAATGGCGTGTCTGAAAAAATGCGGAGTGAGGGAAGCA
>DATAUY010000286.1:0-13445 GCA_036268025.1 Candidatus Sulfotelmatobacter sp.
GTCCCGGTCTTTTTCGAGAGACTTGTTGATGATCTCGTCCAGCCGGGCCGGCACATCGGGATTGAAGCGCAGAGATTGCAATGGAGCGCGATTGAGGATGGCGTCGAAGATAACGGCTGCCGTGTCTCCATGGAATGGAACGGTGCCAGTGACCATTTCATATAACACAGCTCCGAAAGAAAACAGGTCGGTGCGTAAATCAAGTTCTTTGCCCTTCGCCTGCTCTGGCGACATGTAGGCCACGGTCCCAATGGCTGTGCCGGGACTGGTTAGGTATTCAAGACTGACCCCTGCGGTTACGTCGATTTCCCCCGGGCTTGCGGTCTTTCCGGTCGCCGGCGTTAGTTTGGCGAGGCCGAAGTCAAGAATCTTGGCGTGTCCGCGCTTGGTGACAAAAATGTTGGCCGGCTTGATGTCGCGATGAACGATGCCTTCGCTGTGGGCGGCGTCAAGGGCGTCGGCAATTTCAATGGCTAAAGACAGGACGGTCTCGATTTCCATCGGCCGCCCGGCAATGCGGTGTTTCAGCGTCAGGCCATCCAGAAACTCCATGGCGATGAAGGCCTGGCCATCCTGCTCGCCAATATCATAGATCGTGCAGATGTTCGGGTGGTTCAAGGCGGACGCGGCCTGGGCCTCGCGTTGAAAGCGGGCAAGCGACTGCGGATCGCGGGCAACCTCCTCCGGCAAAAACTTCAGGGCGACAAAACGGTGCAGCCGCGTGTCCTCGGCTTTGTAAACCACGCCCATGCCGCCACCGCCGAGCTTTTCCACGATGCGGTAGTGCGAGATGGTCTGGCCGATCATTCTGGAGATGAATAGTTCCTGGGTCGCTTCATATTACGGAGACGCCATCCGAGAGTCAACGAACCGGCACGCTATCGTGGTCGCATGGAGCCCATCAGGATGATGAAGAAGTAACCGCAGATGCTGCGAAATTACTCCGGAGCTGTCGGCCACTCGAAAGTGAACCTGTTCTCAGTTGGTGAAGGTCTTTCCCAACTCGTGGTCGGCGAAGACGGAAGTAGTGCGGAAGTTGTAGATCAGCGGAGACCATTTCGCGGGATCGATGTAGTTGTCTTTGAGAACCAATTTTTCGGGAACGGAAGGTTGACCGTTATCTTGCTCTCCAACAGATCCGATATAGATGCGGGGGCGTTGGCGTTAAGAATCGCGGGTTTCTATTTGACAAGGGCCGTGGATGAATTTCTGCTGGGTTTCCAGAATCTGACCTCTTTTTCAAAGGCGGCATCGACTCGACGCGACGAGGTTACGAAGCCTTCTTCGCCCCTTGCAGCCGGGAGCGATGCTCTTCTTTCCTCTCTTCGATCGAGAGGACCCGTCTGCCGAGGTCAGCGAGTTGAGCGAGTTCCTGTTGGATTTCCTGCAGCCGCTCCTGCCTTTGGCCGTGAGCGATGTGGTTCTGTATTTCGTGACTGCCCGCGCGCCGATACTCGGCGTGCAATTCCATAAGTTGTGCGATCTCGGCGCGGAGACTCCCGATCTTTTCGCGAAGCACTTCGATGTGATCCATAGGATCAGGATAGCTCATTTAGCTGGAAGGTGTGAGCATCGGCGTCAGTCCCTTCCGCGACAGAATTGGAACACCTCGTCAGGAATTGCGGGTGTCCTCTCTCTGACTTGGGAAGAAGACTCGACGTTGGTTCGGAAGAGGAGTCGACGCTGCGAGCGCGGGACGCGCTCTAGACAGCCGGCGGAACCCCCAGCGCTACGATGCTGGGGTTACGACGAAAGACTAGTCGCCGCTGGCGTGGCTCTGCGTCGGGACCAGAACCAGTCTTGCACGTGCCGTCTCCGGCTGCGCGGAGCGGCCGAATGTGGCGAGAATGCCGAAGACTGCGACGTAGGCGGCGAATATGCCGAAGCTGACCGAGGCGAACACCGTGAAGCAGAGGACGATGGGCATCAAGAGCGAAGTCACGATTCAACCAACCTTTACCAAGCCGAGATCAGATGCACGACCCTAAAAGTGCGTTCGCGGGTCTTTTCCTTAGGCGGCCTACAGAAAATCTGTGGAAATCCTGTAAAGCCTTTCCAATCTACCTGCGTTGACGCTCCGCGCTAGTAACGACTAAGATACGGAGTAGAGCTGTGCACACCCACTCTCGGACATCTCTGAGGACCTGTCGACATTACGGAAGGGAATTCGCGCGCGCGCATTAAGCCAAGCGACCTATGGCGATTACCTGATGGCAATTACAAAGATCTCGGTCCGGGGGGCCCGGCAACACAATCTAAAGAACATAAGCGTTGAGATTCCCCGGAACACGCTCACCGTCGTGACCGGGCTCAGCGGCTCGGGGAAGTCTTCGCTGGCGTTCGACACGATTTATGCCGAGGGGCAACGGAGGTACGTTGAGACTCTTTCGGCCTATGCCCGGCAATTTCTTGACCAGATGGAACGCCCGGATGTGGATGGAATTGATGGACTTAGCCCATCCATCTCGATCGAGCAAAAGACTACCAGCCGTAGTCCGCGGTCTACCGTAGGGACGATCACCGAAATTTACGATTATCTTCGCCTGCTGTTCGCCTCTATCGGGGTGCCGCATTGCCCGAAGTGCGGGCGGGCGATCTCGCGCCAGTCGGCGGACCAGATCGTGCAGCGTGTGATGGCGTTGACGCCGGAAGACCGTGTGATGGTGATGGCGCCGATCGTCCGCGGGCGCAAGGGCGAGTTCAAGAAAGAGATGGAGACGCTGGTCAAGCACGGCTACACACGCGCGCGCATCGATGGTGAACTGGTGAGCCTGGATGACGACCTCGCCGGCGGAATCAACCTCGACAAGCGGAAGAACCACACGATTGAAGTTGTCATCGACCGGTTGCTCGTGAAGCCGGGGATCGAACATCGCCTGGAAATGTCCGTTGGACTGGCAATGAAATTGGCGGGCGGCCTGGTCCAGGTCGCAGTGGTCAATGGCGAAGAGACGCTGTATTCGGAGAAGCTGGCATGCCCGGATTGCGGCATCAGCGTGCCGCAGCTTGAGCCGCGGTCGTTTTCGTTTAACAGCATGTACGGAGCTTGCCCCGAGTGCCATGGCCTGGGCAGCAAGTACGATTTCGATCCGGCAAAGGTGATCAACGACTGGTCGAAGCCTCTGCTTGATGGTGGTCTGGGGCCGGGATCGGCTTCGCAAAATTTGATTCATCAATTGCAGATTGTTTCGGCAGCGTATCGGATCGATCTCAGTACGCCATTCGAGAAATTTTCCGAGAAAACGCAGGACTTCCTGCTCAATGGCGAGCAGGTACGCGGGGGCAAGACCGGATTCCACGGGATCTTCGGATATCTGAAGCAGAATCTGGAAGAGTCGACGTCGGAGGGCTACCGCGACTGGCTGATGGACCACATGTCGGCGACGCAGTGTCCGGTATGCCACGGCAAGCGGCTGCGGGCGGAAAGCCTGGCGGTCAAAGTGAATGGCATGTCGATCGCTGACTTCACTGCGATGCCCGTCGAGCGGGCACTCGGGACGGCGCAGGGAATCAAGCTGGCAGGGCGCGAGTTGGCGATTGCCGGACGCGTCATGCACGAAGTGGTCGAGCGGCTGCAATTCCTGAATGCAGTGGGGTTGGGATACATCTCGCTCGATCGCTCGGCGGCGACTTTGTCGGGGGGCGAGGGACAGCGAATTCGCCTGGCCACGCAGATTGGATCGAAACTGCGCGGAGTCTTGTATGTGCTCGACGAGCCGTCGATCGGGCTGCATCATCGCGATAATGGCCGGTTGCTGAATGCGCTGGAAAATCTTCGCGATCTCGGCAATACCGTGCTCGTCGTCGAGCATGATGAAGAGACGATCCGGCGGGCGGACTACGTGGTTGATCTAGGGCCGGGAGCGGGACGGCACGGCGGCGCGCTGGTCGCGCAGGGGACTCCGGAGGACATCATGCGCGATCCGAATTCGCTGACCGGCGCTTATATTTCAGGCCGGGCTTCGATCGCGATGCGTCCGGAGCGGCGGCATACGAACGGCGCCGCCCTGGCGATTCTTGGCGCGAAGGAAAACAATCTCAAGAATCTTGATGTGACTTTTCCGCTGGGCGTGATGACGGTGGTGACAGGAGTCTCCGGCTCAGGCAAGTCGACGTTGGTGAATGACATTTTGTACAAGGCGCTGGCGCGGCAGCTTTACCGTTCGCGCGAACGGGCCGGCGAGCACAAGGCGATTTCGGGCGCGGAGAATATCGACAAGGTCATTCGGATTGATCAGTCTCCGATTGGCAGGACGCCACGATCGAATCCGGCGACGTATACCGGCGTGTTCACGGCGATCCGCGATATCTATGCGATGCTTCCGGAATCACGTGAGCGCGGCTACAAGGCGGGACGGTTTTCGTTCAACGTCTCCGGTGGACGCTGCGAGGCTTGCCAGGGCGAGGGGCAGCGGCGCATCGAGATGAATTTTCTGCCCGATGTCTACGTGCTGTGCGAGGTCTGCGGCGGACGGCGTTACAACTCGGAAACGCTGGCGGTGAAGTACAACGGATATTCGATTGCCGACCTGCTCGAGATGCCGGTCTCGGACGCGCTGCCGATTCTCGAAAACATTCCGCAGATCAGGCCAAAGTTGCAGACGTTAGTCGATGTCGGACTGGGCTACATTCATCTGGGCCAATCGGCGGTGACGCTTTCCGGCGGCGAGGCGCAGCGCATCAAGCTGGCGCGTGAGTTGAGCAAGCGACAAACAGGCAAAACGTTATATCTACTCGATGAGCCAACCACCGGGCTGCACTTCGACGATGTTAAGAAACTTCTGGACGTCTTGCACCGTCTAACTGATCTCGGCAATTCGATCGTCATCATCGAACACAACATGGATGTGATCCGCAATGCTGATTGGATTATTGACCTGGGGCCGGAGGGCGGCGAAGATGGCGGCCGGATTGTCGCTCAAGGCACGCCGGAGCAGGTCGCGCGGGTGAAGAAGTCGTATACGGGGCAGGCGCTGGCAGGATATTTTGGGAAAGCTGTGGCCAGTGCTCAGTGGCCGGTGGTCAGTTCTCAGTAAAGGTAGAAATTTCTTGTCATCTTCCGATAATCCGCAGTTTGAAACGCAGACGCCTTCGCGTTCGGTTGTGCAGCCTGCGGTGTTGCCTGACACGGATCTTTCCCCTGTTCCCCCAGGTCTTGGTTCTGTTGCGCCGCCTCCCGTTGAAGACCCCGCGTGGAGCGGGTGGGATGTGCTCGCGCTCGCGGTGCTGACGTTTGTCGCAGTGGGAGCGCTTCAGTTGGCGATTGCGTTTACTGCGCAGCGGCTCTGGTATCCACGTGAGAGCCTGATCGAGGTATTTCAAAGACCGATCCTTGAGTTGGTTTCGCAGTTTCTGATCTATATCCCGGTCGCTGCCTTGATGGTCTTGCTGGTCAAGGCCAAAGACCACGGGCCGTTCTGGCGTGCGATTCGGTGGAACTGGCCATCGTCGGCGTGGAAGTGGCTGGCGCTGGGTGTCGCACTGCTGATGGGGCTTGCGGCACTGCAATCCATTCTTCCGATGCCGAAGGACACGCCGTTTGAACATCTCTTCGACAATGCGCTCGACGCTTATTTGCTTTCCATTTTGGCGGTGAGCGTCGGACCGCTGATGGAGGAGTTGTTCTTTCGCGGATTCATGTATCCGGTACTGGCGCGGCGGATGGGGGCGGTATGGGGGGTGTTGCTGACGGCGCTGCCGTTCGGATTACTGCACCTTCAGCAGTACGGATGGGCTTGGGGTGCGGGGCTGGTGATTTTTCTCGTGGGCGTCGTGTGCGGAGCAGTGCGGGCGGCGACGAAGTCGGTGGCGGCCGCGTTTCTCGTGCATGTGGGCTACAACGGAATGCAGATGGCGATTGCAATCGCGTACACGCGTGGGTTTACGCATATTCCAAAGGCAATTGTGGAAGTTTTCCTGCGTTAGCGCTTCTGTTTTGTCATTCCGAGTGCAGCGAGGAATCTCTGCCACGCCGAGCGCTACGACCACCGTGGCTAAAGCCAGTTCCTCACTAGACCAGGTACGGCATGCCTGAAGGCATGTCCTGATACAAATCTTTTTCCAAGCCGACTCACTATCCACGTCCCTTTGTTATTGCATCACGCCTTCCGCTTTTGCGATACTCGCGGCTATGAAAGGCAATGCGAAGGTTGTCGCTGAACTCAATAAAGCTCTCAAGGAAGAACTCACCGCCATCAACCAGTATTTTCTGCACGCCGAGATGTGCGAGAACTGGGGATACCGCAAGCTTTCCGAGTACATCAAGAAGCAGTCCATCGGTGAGATGAAGCACGCGGAAAAGCTTATGGAGCGCATTCTCTTTCTGGATGGCACGCCCTCGATGCAGCCGCTCGATGTGAAGATTGGGAATACAGTGAAGGCGATGATCGAGAGCGATCTCGCGCTGGAAGTGGGGGCGGTGAAGCAATATAACGACGCAGTCGCCATTGCGACGGAGGAAGGCGATAACGGATCTCGCGATCTATTCGTGATTCTGCTGAAGGATGAAGAAGATCACGTCGACTTTCTCGAAGCGCAACTGCACCAGATCAAGGAACTCGGATATGAACGGTATCTGACGATGCAAATGGGAGAGCAGGAAGAGTAGCTTCAGAGTCAAAAATCCCACTTCTCGCAAAAAGCGCGAGAAGTGGCCCGGCGTAACCCAGAGATTAAAATCCCCACCCTTCGAAAATCGCGAAGGGTGGGGCAGCCTCTCTATCAGTAATCCTTAACTTCCTAATCTCTAATTTCTACTTCACTGTGATTGTCAGCAACTGCGCTCCGCTCACCACGTAGTCGAGCGAGGGCGTCGCAGTTTCATCTACGTTCGATTCTCCGCTGACGATCATTTCCTGATTGCCGCGCATGCCATCCATGACATTCATGACGCTGATCGGAAGTGTGGGCATTACTTTGTCGGCGACGCGGGCTTCGGGATCGGCCTCGAGCAGCGAAACGTACAGCCGGTTGTTGGAATGCTCTTTGTTCAGCAAGGCGATCGTGGAAGCCAGATCCAGTTTGCGGCCAAAGGCGGGGTTCGCTTTGCTGGCGTGGTCGAGAGTGTCTCCGTCACTTACAAGTATGCGCAGGGTGCCTTTGCTCGCGGAAGTTGGAATCTTCACCGGAATCTGGCGGACGACCCGCTCTCCGCGATAGGGAGCGAGTACGGTCTCGACGATGACTTCATCGCCGGGACGCGCTTCGGTCACATCGGTGCGCGCGCTTTCCAGCCTTGCCCAGCGGCGTTCGCGGACGAGGTCGAAATCGAGCTTCACGCCTTTCACGGCCGGAGCGTTGTAGGGATTATCGTAGATTTTCCCGAAGCGTTCGCCGAGCGAAAGAGCCGCGGCCATGGCAGCGGGCTCGCCATTGTCCGCGGGCACAAACATGTTGCGCAGGCCGACTTCGGGGAAGCCTTTCACAGCAATGCTGCCGTTCAGACGATAGGTGATTTCTTCTCCGAATTCATTCACGCCATGGAGCGCGTTGAACACCGTCGCCATCATCGCGACGGGACTGAGACGCGGATTGTTCAGGACTTCGTAGTGAAATTCCTTTGTCGTCGTGCCGGCGTGGATACTCAGCGTTACCGGAATCATGTCGGGCTGCTTATTAAAGACCCCGAGAATTCCAGTGTGACGGTCCTGCACGAAAACACCAGCCTGCTCGGTGGTGTTGATGATCTTGAATGCGTTCAGGGGCGAAGGCAGCGTCGCCAGGACGGTTGCCTTGTTCATCGGAAGATCGACTGAGCCGAACTGAAGGAGAGGATGTCCGCAGGCGAGAAGTCGCTGTGGATCGATATAAGTCACGGTGCAGGTCGCAGCGATGTCCATGTCGCCGCGGACCAGGATCGCGCTGACTGCGGAGCCGGGTTCGAGAGGTTCTGGCTGTTTGTCGTCGCTGACCGAGCCTGCGCCCATCACGGGAACGATACCTGCGGAAGCAAACTGCGGAGCAAACTGGCGGACGGCATCTTCGGAGAATCCGTTGAAGACCAGCGGAGTGTCGATCGGCTTAAGATAGTTGGCGAAGCCGTCTACCGAAGAGGCAAGTGCAGGAGCGATTCCCGGCCCGGCTGTTTTTCCTGCCGCATTCGTAATTGACGGCTTGGTCGCCGAAGCTTCTTCGGCGGGAGATTCATCCAGCGCGTTGATCTCGAGCATATCGGCGATCGGCGTGACGCCGGCGATCGGTTCTTTCGAGAATTCACCGATGCGGAATGCCAGCGCGCCGGCCAGCTTTCCGTTGAAGTACACCGGGCTGCCGCTCATGCCGGCGACGACGCCCGTGTACTCCGGTTTCTGCCCATGCAACCGAATGAGAATGATGTCGCCCTTCGGCCCGTTCGCGTTGTGGAGAACGCCAAGAACTTCCACGTCCATCGATTCCGGCTTCACGCCCTCAAACACCGTGTACGCGACGCCGCGCATTCCCGCGTGAATCTGGCTCACGGGAATGGTCGGTTGCGAAGTTTGAGCGTTCAGAAGTGATGCGGATAGGGAAAGACACAAAACGAGGAGCGCATAACCAGTATTTCTCATTTACTAAAGCCCCGAGAGGGCCGCCAACAGGCCCTATTTACTTGAGATCCGAACCAACTGCGATTCCGTTGCCAGGGGAAAGTTCTGGGACCGGGCAAACATCCCAATTGCGAATCCTTGCGTCTATACTAGCATAGGGTTTTCGGGGTTTACCTATGTTTAATCTCAGTAAACGCAAGACTTTGATACACGGCGAAAGCCAAGCGGGACGCGCACTCCTGGCATCACTATTAGGCCTGAGTCTGATTAGCGGATCACTGCTGACACTGGCGCAGGAGCAATCGCCAAGCCAGGCGCCATCGCAATCACAAGATAATGGAAAACCTAAGCAAGATGTTCCAGCAGAGGCCGGCGGCCCGGGCGACAATGTCGGCCCTTATGCGATTCCGAAGAAGAAGACTGAGGACGCGCCTCCGCCGCCTCCGCCGGTCACTCCGAAGAAGATCGAAGACATGCCCGACTATTCGCTGAAGGTCAACGTCCCGCTGGTGAATGTGGATGTGCTGGTGACCACGAAAGACGGGCAGTTCGTGCCGGGCTTGAAGAAAGACAACTTCCGCGTGGAAGAAGACGGCGTTTCGCAGAACGTAAGCAAGTTCAGCGTCTCGGAAGCGCCCATTACGGCTGTGATGCTTATCGAGTTCGCTTCGACCAGCTACTTCATTCTGGTCGACACTCTGAATGCGTCTTACTCGTTCGCCAACTCTTTAAAGAAAGATGATTGGATTGCGGTCTCGTACTACGACATGCAGTCGCACATCCTGACCGACTTTACGCAGGACAAGCGGGCGGTTTATGGCGCACTGAATCAACTGCGCATTCCCGGATTCGCTGAGACCAATGAATTTGACGCCCTTTATGACACGCTCGACCGGCTCGACCGCGTCGAAGGCAAGAAGTACGTCATCCTGATCTCGACGGGCGTGGACACCTTCAGCAAGCTGACACTGGACAAGATCACGAAGAAGATCAAAGACACGAAAGACGTCACGATCTTTCCGGTCAGCATCGGCTGGTATCTGCGCGAATATTGCGAAGTGCACCACTGCACGGGATCCCAGGGAGGTATCGCGCGCATGGGGATGAAGCAGATTGACTACCTGCAAGCCGACAATGAAATGCGGACCTTTGCCTCTATGACCGGAGGTCGGGCCTACTTCCCGCGCTTCGAGGCAGAGTTTCCCGAAATCTTCCACGACATCGCTGACGACATCCGTCATCAGTACACCCTTGCCTACAGCCCGACCAACACCAAGCTTGACGGGACCTACCGCAAGCTGAAAGTGCAGGTCGTTGCCCCCGACGGCGGCCCGCTGAAGGTGCAGGACCAGAAAGGCAAGAACGTGAAGATTGAAGTCGTGGCGCGCGACGGGTACACGGCGAAGCATACGGTGGATTGAAGCAGTACCGAGTACTGAGTACTGAGTTTTCGTTGTACTGAGTTGCGAGTGTCAGATGTTTTTCTCTCGGTACTCGGTACTCATTTCACCGGGCGTGCAACAAGTGATCGAGCAGGAAGAACAGTGCGGCTCCCACAAAGACTAGAATGGCCATCTTCACCGCAGGTTCTTTGTTCACTTCCGGAACAAGATCGGTAGCCGCAACGTAAATCGTGACTCCTGCGGCCAGCGGCAATCCCGCTCCGACGTGATGGCGAAAGATGGCCATCGTCAGCACTCCTGCCAGAGTGGATCCTCCCAAAACTACTGATGCGCCCCACGCGATGCCACGGCTTCGTCCGCTTGCCAGCATCACCGAACTTACGGTGAATCCTTCGGGAATCTTGTGCAGAAAGATCGCGAGAAAAATCAGCCACCCCAGCCAGTTTGAGACCAGAAATCCAGAGGCGATCGCGATGCCATCGAAAAATGTATGGATGACGAGGCCAAGCAGCACCGAGTAGCTCTTGTGCGAATGCATGAACTCGTCGTGATGCGTTTCCTCGCCAAAGTGGAAGTGTGGCGTGACGGTGTGTTCGAAGAAGTGGATGATGAGATATCCCACCAACACGAGCAACGCGCCAGCACGGCCGCGAAGCTCGATGCTTTCGGGAATCATCTCAACCAGCGCGGTGGCCAGCATGAATCCGGCACCGAGCGCGACGAAGTAACGGAGATAACGGCGCTCCCAATGGCGCTGAACGATGATGGCGCCGCCGAAGACGTTTGCGGCGGCGGCGGTCAAACCCAACAGGATGCTGATAAGGATTGGATTCACTTGAGAGCAGCGGATGATAACAGCCCCGTTATAGATTCACCACAGAGAGACAGAGTTACAGAGAAATATGGGCTGTTCCTCTGTGTCTCTGTAGTGAAATCAGCCGCTGTGGCGAATGTGCATCACATCTCCATCCTGCACGATATAGTCCTTGCCTTCGAGGCGCAGCGTGCCTTTGGCGCGGGCGTTAGCTTCGGAGCCGGCTTCGAGGAGTTGGTCCCATCGTATGGTTTCGGCGCGGATGAAATGTTTTTCGAGATCTGAGTGAATCGCGCCCGCGGCCTCCTGCGCGCGCGAGTTGGCGGGAACCTGCCAGGCGCGGCACTCGTCCTCGCCGGCGGTGAAAAATGAGATCAGGCCGAGCAGCTTGTAGGTCGTGCGAATGAGGCGCACCAGTCCGCTTTCAGTCAATCCGTAGCTGGAAAGAAATTCGGCGGCATCGGCGTCGCTCATCTCGGAAAGTTCGGCCTCGACCTTGCCGCAGATCGCGGTTGCGCCTGCGTTTGGCCGGCCCGCGATTTCCACGAGCTTGTACTTCGCGACGGCTTCTTCGAGTTCTTTGCCCAGTTGCGTTGACTCGCCGATGTTAAGCACGTAGAGGATCGGTTTCTCGCTCAGGAACATGAAACCGCGGATGCGCTTTTTGTCTTCAGCAGCCATCTCCATTTCACGCAGCGGTTTTTCTGTTTCAAGGTGCGCCTTTGCCCGCTTCAGCAACTCAAATTCCTTTTCGAGTTCCGGCGTTTTCATCTTCTTCAGATCTTTTTCCAGGCGTTCAAGGCGCTTTTCGATCTGGCCAAGATCGCTCACCATCAAATCGAATTCGACATTCCTGATATCGCGGAGTGGATCGATCTCCCCAACGTGGGGAATAGCAGGATCGTCGAAGGCGCGAATGACGTGTGCGAGGGCGTCCACCTGGCGCAGGTGCGCGGAATACGCGGAATCTTTCAAGGCTTCCTGGCCGATCGCGCCGACGTCGACGTAATCCACGGAAGTGTGCGTAAGTTTTTTCGGATGATAGAGTGCGGCCAGCTTGTCGAGGCGGTCGTCGGGCACTTTAGCGACACCGATGTGCGCCTCGCGCGGGTTCGAATGTGCCTGCGCCGATAAATGCGCCTTGGTCAAAATCTGGAACAGCGAAGTCTTGCCCACCTGGGGCAATCCGATAATTCCGGTTTTCATAGGGACGGTTTCCAGTTCCTGACTGCTACCTCTGGCTTCTTATTGCATGAATGAGAGCAGGACTGACGGTGCGGTGCAGCGACAACAGATGACATTTCAGCATAAATGATTCCATGCGGAATCCCCAACCGCGATGGTCTATGATCAAGCCTATTTCGATCGACACGAATGAGAAAACTTTCCGCCGCCGCCAGCCTTACGATCTGGAACCTTGCGATTTTCGCTGTGCTGGAACTGCTTTTCGGAGCAACCATGTGGTTCACCCTGCGTCGCAATCTTTATGACCTGGTAGACAACCGCGTTCAAACTCAGATTGAGGATCTGAACCAATTTCTTCGAACGCAGGCCGCAGAGGCTCCTGTCTCCGAACTGCAGCAGCGACTAAGCGAAAAGTACTCCCAGAATCATGTTGGAGATTTCCTGGAGCTCTATCTCCAGAGTGGAGAATCGGTATATCGGTCTGCTTTTCTGCAGGGAAATTCGGATGGGCTTTTACCACCGGATGCAGTCAAGCGCCCGTTGCAGCGACGGGTGCGGATCGCTGGCCGACCCTTCCGTTTTCTCTTGCAGCGGATGAGCGCCAACGGACGGATGTTTGTCGTCGAGATGGGCACGCCTGCGGGAGACGCAGTGGCGACTCTGCACCGCTTTCAATTTCGCCTATTTGTGATGGGATCGCTGCTGTGGCTCGTGGCGGGATTCCTCGTTTACTCGATTAGTCGCAGGATTGTCACGCGCAGAGCCGATGAGAATTTCCCGCCCGTAAATCTTGACCGACATCCTTAGCACAGAGGACACAGAGAATCACGAAGGAAGCCCCGACTGACATTTCTTACCGGGACTGAGATTTATTACGACGATGAGGAATCTCTGCCGCTAGTAACCTGGTATCAGTGATGCCCATTCTTGCAGGGACACTCCAAGACCACTCGGCGCCGAGCCCTATTCGGATTTTTCACAAGCCGTCGCGCTGCCGTACAATGGGAAAATCCTTCCCAGCCGGGATGGCGGAACTGGCAGACGCAGCGGACTCAAAATCCGCCGACCTTCGGGTCTTGGGGGTTCGACTCCCCCTCCCGGCACCACTGATCCCCTTTTGTTTTGAGAGAGCTACGACTGCGCGCAGCATTTCCGCATAGGCCGTTCTCCTATGGAAAACCCTCACTGTAGTAAAACTGTAGTAATTTTGGCGTATTCGTGCAGCCGTAGCAGGTGTTCAGCTCGCATTCCTTCGAGTTTTCGGACTGCATCCCGACGGTACTCGTCAATTGCCTTCGAATATTTCTGCAAGATCCCTGGCGAGTTGTGGCCGATCATTTGAGCAACGAAGAGGTCAGACACTCCTGCCGCACTCAAACGACTGGCAAAAGTGTGGCGGAGATTGTAAATCCAGAAATGATCGATGCCGGCATCCTTCAGTGCCTTTTCCCATGCGTGCCGGATATCATTCCTCGGTTTTGTAGGGGTCCACACGTGAGGAAAAACAAACGGTGAGAA
>DATAUY010000287.1:0-8799 GCA_036268025.1 Candidatus Sulfotelmatobacter sp.
ACGACCGCATCCACGCGCTTCACTTTATTCTGCGCGTCATATTCAACTGTGACTTGGGATTTGCCGTCAGGACGAAGGAAGGGAAGTTGGCCATTCTTGCGGACTTTCGAAAGCTGCATCGTCAGCTTATGCGCCAGAGCAATCGGAGTCGGCATCAACTCCTCATTCTCATTAACAGCGTAGCCAAACATCATTCCCTGGTCGCCGGCGCCGCCGGTGTCTACGCCCATGGCGATGTCACCGGACTGTTTGTTGATGGTGGAGATCACGGCGCAGGTGTTGCAGTCGAAGCCGTGGAGGGCATTGTCGTATCCGATGGTTTGCACGGTGCCGCGGACTACCTGTTGAAAATCAACGTAGGCTTTGGTGGTGATTTCTCCGGCGATGACTACGAGGCCGGTGGCGGTCAGCGTTTCGCAGGCGACGCGGCTGGCTGGATCGTCGGCGAGACAGGCGTCGAGGATTGCGTCGGAAATTTGATCTGCGATTTTGTCGGGATGGCCTTCGGTTACGGATTCAGAAGTGAACAGATAGCGATTCTTCGATGGCAAGTTTAGTTTCTCCTCAATTTGCACGTGTTGTTATTCGATGCGCGCAAAGTTTGTGCGCATCGCACGTGTTTCAGAAAAAATGGGATTTTCGAATCGAGTCAAGCTGCTGAGCTCCGCAGGCGAGAGCAAAGAAAATCCCCACTTCTCGCGCAAAAACCTCGCGAGAAATGGGGCACCCTCAAGTGCCCTCGCGACAGCCGGCACGATGCCGGTGTTTCACGACACGAAAGTCCTTTTAGAAGGCTAACAGAGGGGTGTGGGGTGCGCAATGAATTTGGCCCCAAATGACAGGGAATCAATTGAATCGCGGAAATGGTGGCGTGGGTGGAGGAATTGAGGAGCGAGTGGGTCGGGAGTTCATTAGTCGAAAAAGTCAAAATCCCCACTCTAAGCGCCGCAAAGTGCGCGACGTTTAGAATGGGGCACCGTCACTGATTTTTCTTTCCTCATTCCCTCGCGAAGTGGCGCGTGACCAATGCGATCGGGAGCCCGATGCAGAAGATGTGGATGACTACTCCGATGACCATGCCGCGAATCGTGAATGGATACTTACGCGCGGCGGACAGTTGGACAACGACGCGGTTCATGAAGAAGTAGACAAATGTTCCGTAGAGCACGCCGGCGAGTGGCGCACTGGTGATCAGGAAAGAAATTGAACGGCTGGCGATTACGTAGATCGTTGTCCAGATGGTGGCGATCAGGAATTGGAAGAAGAGTCCGAGGGCGGCTGTGGCGAGTCCGCCGTTGAAGGATCGCGGGCCGAGCATTCCCGCAGCGATGCCTTGGAGGAGGGAGATTGGTTTTGCGCCGAGGTATCCGTAGACGAGGAAGGCGGCGCTGATGTCGAGGGCTCCAGCGAGGAGGCCGCCGTAGAAGATGGCGGGAATAACGTGTCGGCGCGAGGCATTCATGATGACGGCGTTTTCTTTCGCCCCTTCGGGGCTGGTTTCCGTGCGGCCCTGTGAAACCCACGGCATTCGGCGTGGGCTGCATTCTTTCGCCGCTTCGCGGCTTTGATTATGGCGTAGTTTTCAGTCCGGAGCTGTCGAAGACCAGTGTCTTCGCTTCCGCTTCGTTTCCTTGCGGAGAAATCTCTTTGCCGTTGAAGACGAAGCTGACGCCGGCGGCGTTGCCTAATTTTACGACAATCTCACGACTGGCATGGATGGATGTATGGGCAGGGGCGATCAGCGTTTCCTGGCGGACGATTTGACCGTCGGCGACGACGGAAAGCCAGGAGTTTTCCGTCGCGCGGATCACAAGCGTGAAAGAATCGGCCGCAGCTTCGGTTGTTTTGACTGGAGCGGGTTTGCCGAAGGTCCGAATGGTGACGTCGTTCTTGTCTTCAATCGTATTCGGGGCGCTGGGACTGTTGGGAGATGCGGCGGGCGCCGGTGCGGGCGTAATTGGTCCGCTCGGCTTCAATGATTGGGAATTGCTGGGCGACGAGTGCGAAAGAGCCGCGGGACTTGCAGCGGGAGCCGATGCTGTCGCCGCGGCGGATGGACTTTGCGCACGAGCATCCGCCGGCGTCGCTGTCGCGGGTGGAGCAGAGGAAGAATTCGTCAGCGCTGAATTTGAATCGGTTGGTTGCGGACTCGCCGTATGTGAGCGGCGCGTCCAGAGCACAATTCCGAGAATGAAGATTAAGGCGGCGACTACGACTAGTCTCCACGGCGATTCGGTCCTGGCCGCAGGCGTATAAATTTTCTTTGCGGGCGGGCGAAGGTCGCCTTCGGGCGGGACCCGCAACTCGGGCAATTCCTCGACTTCGACCTGCGGCCGGGCTTTCGCGGCAGGTTTGTTGGCGCCGACCGCAACGGGAGTGGTTGGCCGGGAAACCGCAACTTGGCTGGCTGCCGAAACTTCTTTAGGAGCTTTCACCGGTGGTACGGAGCGGACTTCCGTTTGAGCCACCGGTTCCCACGCTTGTTGGGCTGCAATCTGCGCCTGATGAAGACACTCGAGGTATTCGGTGATGGCGTCTTCCGGATTTAAACCGAGGTGCTTGGCATAGGCGCGGATGAATCCTTTATTGAAGACACCTCCGGGAAGCCGGTCGAAGTTTTCTTCCTCGATGGCCTGAAGCATGCGCGGACCGACCTTGGTGACGTTCGACACGTCATCGAACGTGAGTTCTTTGGCCTCGCGCGCTTTGCGGAATTTGTCTCCGAACTGACCCATGTAGTGTTTGTTAAGGGAGAGGCGTTATGAACAATGATAGGACAAGGCGTCGGGGTGCGCTAGAAACATTCGGGTAACCCACGTAACTTGCGGCATGTAGTTTTCCGCAAAACAAGGTCACTCCACTACGTTCGTATTCGCTCGCATCGACCGGCATGACAGAGGATTCGAACTGGGCTCGAGGAACCAGACAATCCGGGAACATCACTACCATCACGCACGTCACTGGCTATGCATCGTGGAAAAGGTTGGATTGGATGATCCGGTTGCGCTAAAACCGTCCAGCCCCGAACGATGGTTTCTTACCATTGCCCAACAAGATCGAAGACGGAACCTCTGTCTACAGTAAACCCTGTATATGGCGGGTTCACCCTGTTTTATAAAGTATGCTGTCACCAGCAACACGTTTTCTTCCCGCCTGGATTCACAGATTGCGCGAAATACAACTGCCAAGATACGGATACACACGATGAAGGCTGTCCCGGAGATGGATAAGGAAAGTCGTCAACTACCCAAAGCGCCAACCGGCATTCAGGGACTTGATGAGATCACCCGCGGCGGTTTTCCGCGCGGGCGTCCGACGCTCATCTGCGGCAGCGCCGGCGCCGGCAAGACTCTCCTGGCCATGGAGTTCCTGGTTCGAGGGGCCACGGAATACGACGAACCGGGCGTCTTCATGGCATTTGAGGAGACTGCCCCTGAGTTGGCTGAGAATGTTCGCTCGCTCGGTTTTGACCTCGACGACTTGGCGAAAGAAAAGAAGTTGTCCATTGATTTCGTTCGCGTCGAGCGCAGCGAGATTGACGAAACCGGCGACTACGATCTGGAAGGGCTGTTCATCAGGCTGGGGGCCGCGATCGATAACATCGGGGCGAAGCGCGTCGTCCTCGACACGATCGAAAACCTGTTTGCTGGGCTGCAGAATGAGGGCATCCTGCGAGCGGAGTTGCGCCGCCTCTTCAGGTGGCTCAAAGACAGGGGCTTAACCGCGGTCATTACCGCCGAACGGGGCGAAGGCGCCCTAACCCGGCACGGGCTGGAAGAATATGTTTCCGATTGCGTGATCCTGCTCGACCATCGGGTGACCGACCAGGTTTCCACACGCCGTCTGCGTATCGTCAAATATCGAGGAACTGCTCACGGCACCAACGAATATCCCTTTCTGATCGACGAAAACGGGTTTAGCGTCCTGCCCGTTACATCCCTGGGGCTGCAGCACCGGGTGAGTGAGGAAAGAATTTCGAGCGGTGTTCCTCGTTTAGATACGATGCTGAGCGGCGAAGGATTCTACAGAGGCACCACGATTTTAGTTTCAGGCACAGCAGGGACAGGCAAGACCAGTCTGGCAGCGAGCTTCGTAGATGCCGCTTGCCGGCGCGGCGAGCGCTGCCTTTACTTTTCATTCGAGGAATCCCAGGGCCAGCTTACTCGCAATATGCGATCCATAGGCTTGAACCTTGAGCAGTGGTTTAAGAAGAAGTTGCTCCAGTTTCACTCCAGCCGCGCTACGTTCTATGGGTTGGAAATGCACCTGGCAATCGTTCACAAAATCGTGCAGGAGTTCCAACCGCAAGTGGTGGTCCTCGATCCCGTAGGCAGCCTCATTCAGGCGGGGAACCAGCGCGACGCACACACCATGATGATTCGCCTCATCGACTTCCTGAAGCAACGGGAAGTTACTGCCTTTCTCACCAACCTCACGTCCGGGGGCGAGGCTTTGGAGAAAACCGATGTTGAGATCTCATCCATCGTCGACACATGGCTTTTCATGCGTGATATCGAGCTTGATGGCGAGCGCAACCGGGCCCTGTACGTGTTGAAGTCGCGTGGAATGGCGCACTCCAATCAACTGCGCGAGTTCCTCCTAACGCCGCAGGGAGTCGATTTGCTGGACGTATACATGGGGCCGGAGGGGGTGCTCACAGGATCGTCCCGCCTGTCCCAGGAAGCGCGGGAGAAGGCCGCTGCCCTGGCGCGCCGGCAGGATGCCGCGCGCAAAGATCGCGACCGAATGCGCAAGCGGGAAGCGCTTGAAGCGCGTATCGAAGCGCTTCGCAAAGAGTTTGAAGTCGAGGAGGCGGAGGCGGAAACCGCCAGTGCAGAAGAGGTTTCGCGAGAGGATATGATTGCGGATGATCGCGAAGCGATGTCCCGCAGCCGTAAGGCTGATGTGGTCAAGAATGGCGGCGATGGAAAGCGACGAAAGGGAGCGCGATGAAGAAGTCAGAAAAAAACAAAGAGGCCAGCCCTCTCAGTCTTCAAGAGATCGGAGAGAGGAACGAGCCCGCTGCGAACGAGGTGTGGCAGCTTCGCCTGTATGTTGCCGGACAGACGCCGCGTTCGGTGGCCGCTTTCGCCAATCTCAAGAGGATATGCGAGGATCATTTAGCGGGGCGGTACGAAATCGAAGTCGTGGACCTGATGAAACACCCGCAGTTGGCGGCCGGAGATCAGATCCTGGCCATCCCCACATTGGTGCGGAAGTTACCCCAGCCGCTGCGCAAAATCGTGGGCGATCTTCGCGACACGGAGCGTGCCGTGGTCGGCTTACAAATACGCCCTGCTGCTGTGGGCGAATGAACTTTAAACTAGTAGTCTTGTTTCGGTGAGGATTCTATGAACCGCGAAATGCCAGGGGTTGAGCGCAGTCAGCAATTGATGGAAGAGGCCGAGCAGACACTGCGCGCTATTCAATACGGAACTGTGGACGCATTCGTCGTCGAAGAACCGGAAGGCCATCGGGTTTATACGCTCGAGGGTTCCGATCTTCCTTACAGCACTCTGGTGGAGAGAATGCAACAGGGCGCCGCTATGCTGGACGCTCGCGGGTGTATCGTCTACTGCAATCTTAGTCTGGCAAAATTGTTTGGTATGCCGCGCGACACTGTGGTTGGGCGGTTCCTGCTTGATTTCCTTGCTTCGGAGGACCGGCCCGTTTGCCAGAAGTTGTTGCGCGAGACTCAGATCGGATCGAGCGAAGGAGAAATGCGACTGCATCTCGCCGACGGGAGTCTCATCTCCGCCAATTTTTCTTTTAGTCTAATATCGCGAGACAAATCGGCGACTGGAGTTCTGATCTCGGACCTGACCTTGCAGAAGCAGCAGATGGAGTTTGCAGCGCGTCTCCAGAACTTGCAAGACGAGGAGCGCAAACGGTTGGCGCGCGAGCTGCATGACAGCGTCGGCCAGACCCTCGCAGCTCTTAGCATGAACATGGGCATAGTTCAGGCCCAGTCCCATAAGCTCGACTCACTCGGAGCGAGATCCGTTTCAGACAATGCTGGACTTGTCGAACAGGTCTCTCGGGAGATTCGCACGATCTCGTATCTGCTTCATCCGCCGCTGCTGGATCTTGCCGGCCTTGCCTCTGCACTTCGCTGGTATGCGGATGGCTTCTCCGAACGCAGCAATATTAAGATAGATATGGAAATCCCAAGCGATTTTGGCCGGCTACCCGACGAACTGGAGATTGCCATCTTCCGGATCGTCCAGGAATGTTTGACCAACATCCACCGTCATTCCGGCAGTGCCACGGCCACAATACGTCTTCAGCAGGAAGGTGACCGTCTGACGGTTCAAGTTCAGGATCGCGGGAAGGGTATATCCCTGGAAAAACAACACGAACTGATCGAACTGGGCCGCGGCGGTGTCGGATTTGCTGGAATGCGAGAGCGCCTCAGACAGCTTGGTGGCACTTTGGGGATAAAATCCGACGGATCCGGAACTATCGTCAGCGCGACCCTTAAGGTAGCTTAAACGCTGTACTACGGAAGTGGCTCCGTCTGCATTGCCAACGCCTCCGAACGGCAGGCAATACTCCCCCACCAGTGGGACACCTGATATTCGAAGGAAATCCCCCCTAAGCTGCGAAATAGCCGAGAATCGTCCTGACGAACCTGCGCGAGCCTGCATCAGAGAACTGTGACAGTACGTGCTCAGCATCGATCGCCTGGAGCGCGCATCCTGGTCGTGGATGACAATGCAGTGATGCGTCGCACACTGAGAAATCTTCTGGAAACCCACGAGGATTGGAAGGTGTGCGATGAGGCATCGGATGGACGGGAAGCTGTTGCAAAGTTCGATAAAGAAAAATTTGATGTCATCGTGCTGGACTTTCAAATGCCTGGCATGAATGGACTCGACGCGGCGAAACAAATTACGGCGCGTTCCCCGAGTATGCCTATTCTGATGGTTACCCTGCATAACACCTCCCAGCTTGCCGAGGAAGCCCGGAAGATCGGCATCCGCGGAATCTGTCCAAAGGGTGATATTCAATGTGTTGTGGAAGGCGTTACGACGATTCTCGATAACAGGTCATACTTCAAGAACTAGGCCTTTAGGAATTCTCAAGCCACTGCCTATGGGGATTGTCCAAAGCACTCCCCAGTATTTCCTTCTTATGCTTCAGCGCGTTGGATGAACTGTCTGGCTTATTGCGGAGATTTGCGCAGAGTGACGGCGAATTGGGCTTTGCAGGTTTTCGACGGATCATCGAAGGCGTTGCCGGTGCGGTCGCCCTCGGCGGCCTGGAAGAAGAGTCCGTGCTTGAGATTGGCGGGCAGGCCAGTAAAGCGAGCTTTCCCGTCGATGTTGGTGCCGACTTCGAGGTCGAGCTTGTGTGAGTTGAGAAATCCGTAGGAGACGCGGGTGGAGACCTTCGCGGTATAGACCGGCTTGTTGTCGGGGCCGGTAATGATGAAGTCGGCGGAGCAGTCTCCGAGGCCGGCGTCGACGGCTGGGATGGAGTGTGGATCGGGGCTGGTTGCCGTTTGCGCAGACATCCTAATAGTTGAGAAGACGAACGCGGCTGCGAGAAGAGCTCGCGGGATCATGGAAAGATTATAGAAGCTCACCACATAGAAACAGAGGACCACAAGGTGATTTAGCAAGATCAAATTCCCCACTCTAAACGTCGCAGAAGGCGGGACGTTCAGAATGGGCACGCGGATCTCCTTTTCTTGAAAATCATTGCCAGCATTGGCGTTAGAGGTTACTGGTTACTAACGTTCATTGCCCCAGCACGAAAGTGGTGCATATAATTTTTGAACGCCACCCCTATCCAGTGAGGAATAAACGGGATTTCCATGCCTGAGGCCGGCACTCAATTGACCCGCCATAGCCGGGAACTGACGATTTTTCACGACATTGCCAAGGCGCTCACGTCGTCGCTGGATCTCGACTCCATTCTTCAGACGATCATGGAAAAAATGGCCGAATACTTCCGGCCGGATACCTGGTCTTTGCTGATGGTGGACGAGGCAAAGGACGAGTTGTATTTTGCGATCGCGGTGGGCGACAAGGCCGAAGCGCTGAAGAATGTCCGGCTGAAGGTGGGTGAGGGCATTGCCGGATGGGTTGCGAAGAACGGGGAAGCGCGCGTGGTGCCGGATGTGACGACCGATCCTTACTTCGCGAGCCGCGTAGATGAGGCCACGAAGTGGGAAACAAGGTCCGTAATTTGCGTGCCGCTGCGCTCGAAGTTGCGAGTGCTGGGTGTGATTCAACTGGTCAATGTCAACATGGAGCAATTCAAGGAGGCGGAGCTTTTCTTCCTGCAATCGTTGTGCGACTACGCGGCGATTGCGATCGAGAACGCTCGTTGGGTGGAGAAGATCCAGGAGTTGACGATCACCGATGACTGCACCGGGCTCTATAATGCGCGGCACCTTTATAAGACTCTCGAGACCGAAGTTTACCGGTCGGCGCGATTTGGGTATGAGTTCAGTGTGCTGTTTATCGATCTCGATCACTTCAAGGCCGTGAACGATACACACGGGCATTTGATCGGGAGCAAACTGCTGGCGGAGATTGGATATCTGATCAAGGCGCAGTTGCGGTTGATTGATTTTGCGTTTCGCTACGGCGGGGATGAGTTTGTGGTGCTGCTGCCGCAGACGGGAAAAGATTCGGCTCTCGTGGTCGCACGGAGACTGCGCGATGCGCTGCGAGCCAGCGCGTTCTGCAAAGAAGAAGGGCTGAATCTGAATGTGCGGGCGTCGCTTGGGGTGGCTACGTATCCGCATGATGCGCGGACGGCGCATGACGTGATCCGGCAGGCTGATGG